>CBDTWX010000205.1:0-9327 GCA_965364305.1 uncultured Thermoanaerobaculia bacterium | reverse complement strand
CGCTCACCGCTGGCGATTTGCGCTGCCCACTGATCCGCTCTCCGATCCGTGCCTTTTTGACCACGGGCTGGCTCTCGCCGCCTGCGGCGACTGGGCGGGGGGGCCACGGGTCGAAGGCGCCTTTCTCTCTGGATGCGCTGCCGCCGGCCGCCTGCTCGGGCTGCCACCGAACACTGCTCAACCGTCGCTCTTCGATGGCGTCGAATGAATAGACCTGCCAAGATCTGTGGGTCGTGCGGCCGACGCTTCGAGCGGCCTGGAATTTGCCGGTCGATTCGGCCCTTTCCCAAAGGAATGAAGGAGGAGGCCAAATGGATATCACGCCCGCTGATAGCCGCAATATTCTCGTCGGTTTTCCCGGCGCGGCTGATGCGACTGCGTGATCTCCTCCCCGAGGCCGGCCCTGCGCCGACCCGGATTGATGCATGACGATGCGTACGAATCCCGCACTGACCATCGAGCGACGCAGCGAGTCGGAGCCCGCCGCCTTCCGGCTGCTCCCCGCGCTCACCGAGCACCGGAATCTGATGCTCGTCGTGACGGCGGGCGTCATCGCCTACGCGCTCGCCGTGGGCTCGCCGAACTCGACCGTGCAGCTGATCATCCTCGCCGCGGCCGTCGCCATCGTCGGACTGCCGCACGGCGCCCTCGACCATCTCGTCGCCCGGCAGCTCTTTGCGCCCGTCCTCGGACGTCGGTGGTGGGTCGTCTTCGGTCTGCTGTATATCGGCCTCGCCGGGACGATGGCCTCGATCTGGCTCGCGTTCCCGCTCGCCGCGCTGATGATCTTCCTCGCGCTGTCCGCGCTCCACTTCGGATGGGACGATCCGCTGTGGGTCCGCCGCTCCACCGGCCCGTGGGACGCCGTCGAGCACACCTGCGTCGGTGCCCTCCCCATCGTCCTTCCGACGTGGCTGCACGCTGCCGAAGTGACCGTGATCTTCGGCTGGATGATGCCCGCTGCTCGCCCGCTCGATCCCGCAGTGGTGGGAGCAATCGCGGCGTGTGCCGCGTCCGTGGTCCTCCCGATCGCGGGGCTACGTTTTTTCCGGCTTTTGCTCGTTCGGCCGACCGCCCCAGCGGCCGCGGCCGAGCTCGCGGCGATCGTCGCCCTGCACGTGGTCGCGCCGCCGCTCATCGCCTTCCTCACCTATTTCTGCGGCTGGCACTCGATCCGGCACGCGCTCGAGCTCGCCGACGACCTCGAGCCGGGACGCCTCGGCGACGGCCTTCGGCGCTTTGTCCGCGAGGCCGCGCCCATGACGTTGACCACAGTCGCGGCCGCGCTGCTCGCGTCGGTCGCGCTCGTCCTCACCGACATCGAGCTCGACTCGCTGCTCGCATCGATCATCTTCATCGGGCTGTCGGTGCTGACCGTGCCGCACATGGCGATGATGGCCCTAGCCCGGGCAGCCGACTCGTCGGCCGGTTGAGCCGCTCCCCGATCAGTGCTCCGCGAGTCAAGAAGGCGGTGGAGGGTGCGACCGCTCGGAGGGGAATGACTGCTCGAAACTCGGCGGCGTTCAGCGCGACCCCTCGTTAAGAGCGTCTGGCCGCCCCCGTCGGGAGCATCCGGACGCTATTCCAATCATCGGTGGCCCATCGCTGACGATGCTGGCGAAGGAACAACCCAACAAAGGGCGCGCTGCTTACAGTCGACCTTTTTCGATCTCCTTGAGGAATCCGAGCTCCTCCTCATCGGCGAGCGCGGTGATCGCCAGGTCTTCGGTCGCCGGATCGAAACCGGACGAGAGCTCGATTACCTTTTTGTACTGGGCGATAGCGCCCTCTTCTGCGGCGATCACGCCCCGAATGACGGTCTCGATATCGGTCGTGTCGGTCGGGGTCTGCATCTTTTCCTGGTCCATGGTCAGCTGGAGCGATCCCGGAACGTGGCCGCCGATGGTCTTGATTCGGTTGGCGATGAGCTGGGCGTGCTGCAGCTCGGTCGGGACGTCGGCCGCGAGCTCGTCCTTGATGTGCTTGGCGCGGACCCCGTCGAGGTTGGTCGAAACGGCAATGTAGTTCATCACTGTCTCGAGCTCCATGTTGTAGCTTTTCTTGAGCGCCTCGATGATCTCGCTGGTTCGTTCGGTGGCGTTCATTGGTGTCCTCCTTGGAAGTGTCGTCAGCTGACGCGCGCTGACGATCGGAAAACGTAGCGCGCCCACCCCGACATTCCAGAAACGGTGTTGAAACGCACATCGCCCGAGCGCCCTCGCGCCGCTGAATATCGGCAAGCTGCCGAGCAAACAGTGGACCACGGTGACCGTGTCCTCCCCCTGGCAGGCGATCCGTTCCCGCTGCAAGGCTTTCACCAGATCAACTGCGATGCCGACCATCCTTGAAATTCGAAACGCCGGTTCCTCTGGTGTCGACCACGCGCTCCGCGCAGGATGAAGATCCGGATCTGAGCATCTGTGTCAGAAACGGCCCCACTTTCGAGTAGAATTTGAGGTGATGATTCTAAAAGGAGATCAGCCGTGAAGACACTGATCCAGATCGTCATCATTGTTGTCTTGCTGCCCACCGCTGCCGCCGCCATCGAGGAACCACCGCCGGTGAGCGAGGCGACGGAGACCTGCCTGATGTGCCACGAGGCCCTGCACCCGGGGATCGTCAAAGGCTGGAGGTCCAGCCGCCACGCCGCGATCACGCCGGCGGCGGCGAGGGCGGCGAAGGGCCTCGCCCGGAAGGTCTCCAGCGACGACATTCCGGAGAGTCTCTCCGGTGTGGTGGTGGGCTGTGCCGAATGCCACACCCTGCGGCCGGGTGAGCACGAAGGCGTGTTCGACCACAACGACTACCGAGTGCACTCCGTGGTCAGTCCCGGTGATTGCGCGGTGTGTCACGCCGAGGAGGCGGAGCAGTACGCCGGCAATCTGATGGCCCACGCTTACGGCAACCTGGAGGGCAACGTCCTCTACCAGGACCTGGAGCGGCACATCCTGGGCGCGCCGGTCCGTGAGGGCGGCCGGCTGACCTTCCGCGACCCGGCCCCCGAGACCGAGGCTCTCGGATGCCTCTACTGCCACGGCACCCGGCTCGAAGTCACCGGCTCCGCGATCCGGGACACCGACTTCGGAGAGATGGACTTTCCGGTGATCGCCGGCTGGCCCAATCAGGGCGTCGGCCGGGTCAACCTCGACGGCACGCTGGGCTCCTGCTCCGCCTGCCACACGAGACACAGCTTCGCGATCGAGATCGCCAGAAAGCCCTACACCTGCAAGGAGTGCCACGTCGGCCCCGACGTGCCGGTCTACAAGGTGTACTCGGCCAGCAAGCACGGCAACATCTACCATTCGAAAAAGCAAGAGTGGGACTTCAGCGCCGTGCCGTGGACCATCGGTCAGGACTTCACCGCCCCGACCGGCGCGACCTGCCACATGAGCCTGCTGGTCACCCCGGACGGCGAGACGGTGGCCAAGCGCACGCATGGCATGAAGGAACGCATCGCCTGGCGGATCTTCGGCCTGGTCTACTCCCACGCCCATCCGAAGGATCCGGACACCACCAAGATCCGCAACAAGGACGGGATGCCGCTGCCCACGGCGCTAGACGGCACACCCGCCTCCGACTTCTTGATTGACGCGGAGGAGCAGAAGAAGCGGCGCGCGACGATGGAGGCGGTATGCCTCTCGTGCCACAGCAAGGCCTGGGTACGGGGTCACTTCGAAAAGTACGAGACGAGCCACGAAACCACCAACGCCGCCACGCGAACCGCCACCGCGATCCTGCAGGAGGCCTGGGAGCGCGGTTACGCGCAGGGACCGGCGACCGGCGGCAGCCCGTTCGACGAGGCAATCGAGCACCGTTGGGCCGATATCTGGCTGTTCTACGCCAACTCGATTCGGTTCACAGCGGCGATGGCCGGCGGCGGCGACTACGCCGTCTTCGCCGACGGATACTACGCCCACGCGAAGCGGATCAAGGAGCTGCAGGAGTGGCTGGAGGAGCGCACGCCGCCGAAACCTTGACGCTGTCTGGCAGGTGGTGTCGCCTGGTAGCCCATGGGACCTGAGTCGCCCGGGTCGCCGGGTACCCGCCGCAGTCGACACAGAAGGTGCCGGAACCGACAATTTGGAATTTTCGTCTCGCGTCGATGAAGCCAAATATCCTGTCCGGGCGGTCGATCATCGAGGAGTGGACGCGAGAGCGACGAGGGGCCAATCTGATGCGTGAGACTCGGCAGTGACTCCAACTCGGAGGGACATTGCCCTTTACTCCCTGACCCAGCTGACCGTCGGTGCCGCCCTGGGGGAGGCGGTCCTCGGCCCCAGGGTCGGCCGGAAGGCAATGCGGGGGGGGCGCTTTCCTAGCCCGGACTATTCACCAGCGTTCGAAGCGAAAGGTTCGAGGTGACGTGCCCAGGGTCGTTTTCGACCCGAGGGGCGCGGAGGCGTACGTGACAGTACGTCGAGCACCCCGAGGCGAGAAAACGGCGCTGGGTGCGGTGCATCGGGCCTTGCAGCCGAAGAGTGGTGAATAGTCCGGGTTAACCCTGCACCGATGGTGAGACGACAGCAGGTCGCCGGCACCCACTTGGGAAAGCTTTACCTGTTTGACGCGGGGCCGGCAATGGTTGGCGCCGATTTCGACCCGTGCTCCGGCAACCGGCTGGGGGGTTGTCGCTCCGGAATCGGCTCGTCGGCGTCGAGGGGAATCAAGAGGACCTTGCGGACAGGGGGCTCGTCGTCGTCCTGCGACCGGCGTTCGAGGGAGACAGCCACCACTGGAATCAGGACCGACGGCTTCTGAAACCAGCCGGGCTCGACCTTGGTAACGTCATAGCTGGCCGAGGAGCTCGGGAAAAGCTTCCGGAGGGCGTCGAGAATCTCCTCCGATTCGCGAACCCGGACCGGCCGCGACTCGTCTTCGGACAAGGGGCCCCAGGCGAGGGTCTTGAAGGCCAGGATCCGAGGGTACGACGGATGCAGATCGACGACCTGCCGGGAGTTGAACACCTCGAGCCCATCGACCCGCCTTGCGAAGATGGCCCGCTGAAAAACCGTCGCTTCGTTCTCCACCGCGCCGTTCTGTGCCCAGGTCCGCGTCTTCCGGTCGATGACCTCCGGCCCATCGATTCGGTCTCGGGCCGTCTCGACAACAAAGCTCCGCTTCCGCAGGAACTCGCTCGCGATCTTTGCGACGTCTGTCTTGTTCCGGGCGATCGAAGTCGGAGAGCGGAAGAAGGTCACGAGCCGCCTGCCATTCGCCTCTTGCGTGTACTTGATCCTTACCGGACCGTGCCCGGCATCCGGACGAACCTGTCCTTCGGTCCCGATCAGCACCCCACTTCGCGCCACCCAGACCCATGTCCTTTCTGCTTCCGTCTCCTCGACAGGCTGCAATTCGTCGATCGGAACGATCGATTCAACCCAGGCATCGATCGACCTCAGAGCCCCTTTCTGACGCTTCTGATCGACCGGGTAGATGGAGTAGGCCTTGGAGGTCAGCACCTGCAGCTGCCGCGCCGTCTCCTCCGACAGCACGACCTCCCCTCGCACGGTGCCTGGGACCGAAATAACACACGCCATCGCGACGAGTAGGCCGGTCAGAGGAGTGTTCCTGCGGATACTCATCTCTCTTCCTCGGGTGGTGCAGAACCTTGGACGATATCAACGCCGTGCATCGCGTCAGTCCCAATAGTCCGCGACCAGAACGTAGTGTGGGCTTCCGTAGATGAAATCGTCCTGATCTGAGTCGAGAGTGTCCCCTTCATAGATCTGGAGGTAAAAGACGGCACCTCGGTTGAAGCCCCGGGAGTAGCTCATCTCGTCGTTCACCGCCTCCTGCCAAGCGTCGATCACCCGATCGCCAGCGTCCAGATTCGCTGCGAACGCTTCCATCATCTCTTCGTCGCTGCAGGTGAAGAAGCAAACGCTTTCAACGTCGGTTCGGAAGCCGAGGACCATGTGGAGGCCCGTGAAGGGCCGAAGCATGGACGCGGTCGACTCGTCGTTCGCCCAGAAGAAACGCCACGGATCTCCCGCGGAATCATCGAGAGACAACGTCGAGCAGGAGAAGAAGGCCAGGTACTCCAGATCCCCGTGACCTCCGCAGGGCCGGAAGTTTCCGAAGGCCGTGCCGGAAAGATTGACTCTCCCGGCACCGGTGTTGAAGTGATGATGACTGCCGTGCCCAAAGGAAATCGCCAGATCGACCTGATTGGTGGTCGCTGCGCTGAGCTCGCCATAGTAGGCCGGCTCGGCCCAGAGGTATTGGTAGAGCGAGAGAGAGTCGAACTCGTCCAAGAAGGCCTCGGCCGTTTCGACCGCGCGGCCGCGGAAGTGGTCGTCGGAGTCCTGGGTGACGTAGAGACCGAAGGTCCGATCCGCGTCTTCCAGCGCCGCCGCACCTCGGGTCAGTTCGAGATAGAGTTCTGCCCGCCCTTTTTTTCCGTCCGTATAGGTCGTCTCGGCCCAGAATCCGAGCTCGATCATGTACGGCTCGTCGTCCTTGCAGGTGTCGATCGCAAAGTAGGCCGGAACGGCATCGCCCCAGCCACCACCACCCGTGAAGGTGACCTCGACGTGATCCACCTCGCTCCTCTCCCGGTTGTCCACGACGATCCAGATCTCGTCTCCCTGCTGGGGATGCTCCGGAGTCACGTAAAGCAGGGTGTGGCGGCACGCGATACCCAAAAGTAGCGGGACCATCAGGACCACGAGAGCTGACGACCCCGGCGCCGACCCGGCCACAAAACTTCGCAAGCTACCCATCGCGCACCTCACGGCCGAAAGCCCTGACTATGACCAGCGTTCCTGCCGTTCATAGTGGAGGCTTTCGCGGTCTCATTACATTCCATGATATGCCAACATCACGAGGTGCCGCTGACCCTGCGATCGGCCCCTGCCGGCTACGGCAAGAGCGTCCTCGTCGCCCAACATCAGTGCCAGGTTCCAAGATCCTAAGATCTTGGTATATGTATGGCCGGGTGGGGGTCGAAGTATGCCGCGTCGGCCGAGGATATTTATCTCGGGCGGGATCTACCACGTTTACAACCGGGCTGCGAGCGGTGAGGAGGTTTTTTCCGATCCGGATACTGCGATCGGCTATCTGGACCTGCTGCGCGAGATCAAGGAGCGTGACGGTCTGACAATTTTCGCGTGGGCCCTGATGTCGAATCGTTATCATTTCGTGGTGCGTGCCTCGGTCGTTCCGTTGTCGCGAAGCATGCATTCGATCCAGAGCAGGTTTGGCCACCGGTTCAATCGGCGATTCGGGCGCACGGGAGGAGTCTGGCAGAGCCGATATCAGGCAAAACTGGTTGATAAAGGTGACTACCTCAACAGGGTCATCCTGTACGTTCATCTCAACCCGATCAGGGCAGGTGCCGTGGACAACCTGGCGGACGAACTCTTCTGTGGGCATCGCGAAATCGTTCGGAGGGTGAGGAAACCTGTGATCGACGTTGACGACGCGTTGTTATGCTTCGGCACTTCGTCGCGGTCGGCGCGCCGAGCCTACGGTTCCTCGATCAGGGCGGGCATAGAAGCCACACTGAAGGGGTCCGTCAGTGAACCCCGGGACTTCCGTTCAATCGTGTGGAGCGATCGAAAGCTCGAGGCAAAGCCCGGTCAGGAGTATGTCGACGAGTTGGGCCGGAGTACGGGTCGAGTGCGAGAAAGCCTCACGGCAAAGCACTTCCTCACGGAGGTTTGCGGGCTGCTCAAAACAGATACGCAAAGGCTTGCCGGCCGAAACAGGGGTCGGGAGACGGCAGAATTGAGACGCTTGGTAGCCGCGTTGGGCCTTGAACGCTGGCGGCAACGATGCAAGGACCTCGCTGAGGTTCTCGGAAAAAACCCGGACGTCGTGAGCTACTGGGTCGTAGAAGGAGTCAAACGACGACACGACGACGCGGCGTTCGCCAAGCGTTTTGACGAGTGCGACGAAAGGCTGGGGAATGTGAGCAGGCTAAAAGGGGAGGCTGCAGGCCGATCGTAGATGCAGGAAAATATGAACGGAAAGATCTTAGGATCTTGGAACCTGGCACTCATGCAGTTGAGCATTGACCGAACCCAGCCGGGGAAGTGGCACTTCGCGTTGGCGAAGAAGCTCCGTCCGCTCAGAGACGACGGCGTTTTGATTATCGGGAGCGGCAACCTGGTGCACAACCTCCACGCGTATGCCTGGGGTAAGACAGATGTCGGAGCCTTCGACTGGGCGCTCAGATTCGAGACACTGGCGCGCGATCATCTCACGCGTGCGGACTTCATGCCGCTGGTCGAGTACGAGCAGTTGGGACCCGACGCGCTTCTGGCCGTGCCAACGCCCGATCACTACCTCCCCCTGCTCTACGTGTTGGCGCAGTACCGCGATGGAGACGAGATTTCATTCCCGGTCGAGGGCTTTGATGGCGGTTCGATGTCGATGCTGGGCGTGCGGGTCGGCTGATCTCGGCGGGTTCCTCCTGCAGACAGTGCTGCAGATCATCGAGGAGGAGAAGTACCTTCTTGAGAACTCGGCGGACTTGGAGGAACACGACGCGCGCCGCATGTTTGGCCAGGTGACGCGGCTTGGGAATCGCTTGTGAAGAGTGGCCGAGGTCGTGGGTTCAATGCGCTCCAATTGAGACGGGTCGCCGTAAATACAACGACCTCCTCGACTTAGAGGAGGTCGTATATTTGATGGTTTGCGCCTTCCCCCGGCCCCCCGACCCCACAGGCGCGCCCCGACCTCACGAACGGGGTGGTTGTAAGCCGTCCGCCCGCCCTCTCCGGCCCTGCACTCAGCCAATGTCCTCGTGTCTTCAGCATTGAAATGGACGTGTGAAAATCGACATTCGGCGATGCGCACGGGCCTGCGACTCCCTCGGCAACAACCACCACCGTTCCCGAGGTCGTGGTGTACCAACCAAAAAACGAAAAGCGGCGCGGATGCGCCGCTATTGTTTTTTGGTTGCGGGGGCCCGCAACTTCGATATGTGCGACCTTGGTCGAATCAGTATCTCATTGTTATTGAGACGGTTGTGAATCAATTCGACGAAGAATGTCGGTCGCATGTAACACAGCGCGAATCAGTGCATCCTTCAAAAAGCATCGGACCAGGGCAGCTGGTATCGGGTTGGGAAGGCCTCCACCCTGTAGAACGACGTGGAGATTCGCAGGCAGTGAGGAGCCCGCAGCCCCACCTTGAGCTCCAGTGCGCCAGCTGACGGAACATGGACCTCCTCACTTCTTGACAAAATGACATAGTGTCATTAAAATCTGACATCATGTCAGAAAATAATGAATCGAATTCTCCTTTGCACGTGAGCCCCCAGCCGGCGCCCAGGGTCGGAAAATCCGAGCGTACGCGGGCGGCGATTCTGAATGCGGCGCT
>CBDTWX010000204.1:0-9343 GCA_965364305.1 uncultured Thermoanaerobaculia bacterium | reverse complement strand
GGTCACCAGGTGACCGGCATCGTGGGCCGCCGAGTCGACCGATCCTTCAAAACGAACTTGGAGGGGCGCCGAGACCTGCATCAGGTTCGCGTCCGAGGCCTTTGGGGCAGTCTGAGGCTCGGTGGCGCGGACCTTTGGTTGCGTCTGCTGAACCGGTTCTCTCGGATTCGCATACCCCGGCGAGGACGGTTGGCGGTAGTTCTGTGGTGACGTGATCACCGAATCCGAGCAGGTGGTGAGCGTCCAACCGCCGCGCACCGTCGTGTTGTCGCAGTAGTAGCTGCCGACCGCGTCAAAGCTGTTGAGATAGGAAAGGACGCTGCTGCAGGTCTCGGATCCGCTCGGGACCACCGCGCACCCTCCTGCGAATCGATAGTTGTTGAAACAGCATTTCTCCTGGGCGTACGCCCGGCCGGCCGTCACCACGATCGCAGCTAGCAAGAGCAGGCCCAACTTTTGAGTTACGAGACGATGGCGATGCATGGAACTCTCCCCCGACCGTTCACGGTCGGCGTGCACAGTATAGCTATGTCGTTGACTTGAGGCGCTTGACCGCCGAGCGAATAACGAGCACCAGCAGATAGGCAGCGCCGGCGATGATGATGGTGGTCGCCCCTGCGGGCAGATCCGGGCCGTAGCTGACGGCGAGACCGGTGGTCGTGAATGCTACGGCGAGGAGAGAGGCGAGTGCCATCATGCCTCGGAGGGTCGTCGTGAATTGACCGGCGATGGCGGCCGGCAGGGTGAGCAGGGCGATCACCAGAACGATGCCGACAACGGTGACGAGCAGAACCACGGTGAGCGCGGTGAGGACCAACACGAGGAGGACGTAAAGCTCCACGTTGAGCCCACGCAGGCGCGCGAACTCTTCGTCGAAGCACACCGCCTCGAACTGTGGATAGAGCCCGAGGCCAAGGATCACGACCACGGCGTCGAGGGCGGCCATCGACCACAGATCACCGCGCCCGATGAGCAGAATGTTGCCGAAGAGATAGCTCATCAAGTCCTCGTGATACCCCGGGGTGATGGCGATGAAGAGAATGCCGATGGCCATGCCAACGGCCCAGACTGCGCCGATGATGGTGTCCTCGCGCTCTCGGACGCGGAGACTGACCAGACCGATGATGACGGCGGACAGAACGGCCGCAACCACGGCCCCGTGTTCCGGCCGCACCGGAGAACCGTGGACCACCTGGAGGTAACGGGCGATCCCGAGCCCGGCCAGAACGCAGTGAGCGATGGCGCCGGCGATGTAGGTGATACGGCGCACGACGACGTATGAGCCGACAACCCCGCACGCGATGCCGGCGAGGGCGCCGGCGGCCAGCGCGTGACGCAGAAACGGGTACTCTCCGACGGCGCTCAGAAACTCCATCTCAATGCTCGCCGTGGTGGTGGTGCACCATCCGCACATCGCCGCCGTAGATCTCGGAAATCCGGGTGCCGTCGAGTGCACTGGTGGGGTGGATATCGACCGTACGGTGCACGCAGATGACCGTTCGAACAAAGCTCGCGACGAACCCGAGGTCGTGGGACACGAGGATGATCGTGATTGTTTTGTTGAGTGCGCGAAGGAGATCGAAGAAATTTCTCTCCACCTTCTGATCGAGACCGGCGGCAGGCTCGTCGAGCAACAGGAGGTCGGGGTCGGTCACGAGCGCGCGAGCGAGCAGGACACGCTGTCGTTGACCCCCCGAAAGCTCGGAGAAGGGTCTTTGCCCGAGATCGGCCAAACCGACCTCTTCGAGCGCTTCCTCGGCCGCACCTTTGTCGGCTCGCGAGTAGGCCCCGAATCTGGGTGTGAGACCGAGCCGTCCCATCATGACAACCTCGAGGGCCCGGATGGGAAAGCGGGGGTCCATCATCGCGTGTTGCGGCATGTAACCGACTCTGGGTCTGCTCTTCGACGGTGAGAGACCGAAGACGGAGACGGTCCCGGTGGTCGGCGAGAGCAGGCCGACGATCAACTTGACGAGGGTCGTCTTGCCGCCGCCATTGGGGCCAATGACACTCGCGAAATCGCCCGCGGCGATTTCGAGGTTGACCGCTTCGAGGACCGGCGGCCCGGTTTCGAATCGAAAACCGAGATTCTGGATCTCGATGACCGGACCTGGCGAGCTCATTTCATTCTCCGAGCTCGGCGGCGATCCGGCGCGCCATCTCCTCGAGGTTCGAAGAGTAGTCGGAAGCCAGAGGATCGAGCTCGACCACCTTCGATCCGAGGGCCGCGGCTATCCGATCGGCGGAGGTCCTGGAAAACTGCGGTTGGACAAAGATCGCCGGCACTCCTCGTTCGCCGAAACGATCGATCACCGATGCAAGCTGACGCCCTGTCGGAGCCTTGCCCTCGACCTCGACCGCCACTTGGACGAGGCCGTAGCGGTCGGTGAAATATCCGTAGGCGGGATGAAACACGAGGATCTCGCGGCCTGCGAGCCCGGCGAGGACCTCTGAAATTCGCTTGTCGACCATCTCCAGAGCGCGTATCGATTTTTGGAGTCGCTCTTCAATCACATCTCGGCTCGATGGGAGCAGCTCCTGCAACGCACGCGCCGTCGTCGTGGAGATGGTTTTCATTCGTATCGGGTCGAGCCACACGTGGGGGTCGAGGGCACTGTGATGGTGGTGGCCGCCGACCGACGACATCTCGCGTTTTTCGACCCCGGAAGCGGTGTCGACGATGACAAGATCCGGAATCTGTTCCGCGATCCGAGGAACCACGGCCCGCTCGAAGGGCACCCCGATCGCGAAATAGGCGATTGCGTGGGCCAATTCGGTCATCTGTCGGGGAGAGGGTTCGAATGTCGCCGGCGACGATCCGGGTGATACAAGGACGTCGATGATGACCAGGTCCCCGGCGAGAAACCCGACGACCCATTTCTGGGGCGGAATGCTGACGGCGACGTGCGGTGGTTCGTCCGCATCCGACGCACAGACGGTCATCACCACGAAGCAAGCGAAAACCGCGCAACGCACCACTGATTGGTCGTTCAATCCTGCGCTGCGATACATATCAGCCGGCCCTCGTCGCAGTCGTCACAGGGCTGCACGCGGTGGGTTTCGCTGAACTCGCGCCAGTGGCGCTGTTGATTGGGGTTGAGCACACCGGTGCCGTGACACAACGGGCAGGCCCCCTCGAGGGCCGCAAGGATCGCCGATCGAATGAACTCGGAACGGTTGGGAATGTCCTGCATCGCTTCGACGAGGGCTTCCTCGGCCTTGAAGGTGATGATCTGCTGCTTTCCGCCCAGGGTCGCCATCCTCGCCTCCGATCGTCAGGAAAATGGTGTTACATTTTAATACCCGCGATCGGGGGGTGTCAATTTCCGGCGGCGATCAGCGGCGGCGACAAGCGACCGGGGGACGAGCATGAACGACTCGGAGGTGACCATGCTCGACACGCTTCCAAACAGCAACCTGAGCGCCTATCGCAAGGCCATTGAAGCAGCTGGAACCGCAATTGATCTCGTCAGACGGGTGCTGGCTCCGTAGAAGGGCCTCGGCGATCAGGTGATCCGCTCGGCGGCTTCGGTGCCCGCAAACCTTGCGGAAGGCCAAGGAAAAACCGGAAGAGACCGTACCCATCACCAGCGGATTGCTTATGCCTCTGCAAAGGAAGTGGACTGCCACCTGCGGCTTCTCTGCGTCACAGGTGCCGTGCATCGCGGAAAGGCATTGACCGCCTTGCAGCTCTTCGACGAGGTCCGCGCGATGACCTGGCGCCTGCTCCATCCGACCTCGTGAAGAAAACGCCGAAGTGGGCGCTGTCACGACGCCCGCCGCTGGCGACTGTCGCGGCTGCTGTCCCTGCCTTCTGAGACTGCCGCTGTCAACTGCCCCTGCCCCTGGATACTGTTGCTGCTGCGGTCATCTGTCGCTGCATCCTGTCGCTGATACTGATCGCTGTCTCCGGTCCAGTCGCCGCCCCGGTCGCTGATGAGCAACATCCACGCCACTCAAGTGGGCCGGCGCGGTGCGCGGTTCTAACGCTCAACGACCTCGGCGTTCTCGACCTCGCCCATGATCTTGCCGCCACCGGTCAGAATCACCTTCACCTGGCGTTTGGAATCGCGGACCACGATATCGCCTTCGACGATCGATCCATCTTCGATCGTGATTTCGAGAGCTTTCTTTTTCGCTCCGCGGCGGTTCTTGCCTTTGATGACGATGTCTCCGACAACCCGTGACGTGTCGGTCATCGTGACCGAGCCATTGACCGTCGTCAGGCTGCCGCCGACCACGGTCCGTGCGATGTAAATCGAGCCGTTGACCGTCGAGATGTCCTCGGTGATCTCCCCGCCTCGTTGACAGCTGACGGAACCGTTGACTGTCTCCACCTCTCCGCTGACCGATGTGTTTTCGGCAAGCTGAATCGATCCGTTGACGGTTCCGACATCACCATTCACCGACACGTCGTTGGCGATCTTGATCGAGCCGTTGACGGTCTGCAGCCCGCCCACCTCGGACCCGGAACCGACGGTCACCCGACCGTTGACGGTCCGGCAATCTCCGCCAACCCGGCAGTTGCTGCCGATGGTGACCTTGCCGTTGACCGTGGCCTTACCACCATCCAGGGTTTCCCCGTCGGCGACGTAGATCGATTTGTTGACCCCGCAGCTTGCGACCGTCAAACAGCAGGCGGTGAGGGCGATCAGGGTTCGTCTCGTGCTCATGGAATCCTCCACCCTAGACTACGGTGCCTCGACCGCTTCGGTTCGCGTGTCGATGCGGTTGGTGACCCAGATGTAGAGCAGCAGACCGAGCAGCGATAGCAGTCCGATGCCGGAGTAGGCGTACCACAGATAGTTCGCGTGGGCGTAGGCCTCGGGCATGGGCGCCTGGCCGGCCAGGGCCAACGTGTGTTGTTCCTGGATCGCGGCCGGTAGGGTCGACGGCTCGGGGCAGAATGCCCTCAGGAGGTAGCCTGAGAAAATAAAACCGAAGATCCAGGCGAAGAAGGTGTTGATGTGGGCAAAACCGAGAAAGACCCCTTCCTTGCCGCGCGGTGCTTGCTTGGAGGCATACTCCAGGTACTTGGGGGAGAGGAAACACTCCGCCAGACCCTGGATGGAGATGCCGATCACCATCATCAGGGTAATGGGGTGGACCTCGATGCCGAAAATGCTCACGTTGCCACGGAACCACGAGGACGACGCCATCGCCAGGGAAGAGAGTGGGATCAGGGCCATTGCCACGAGCATTGAGTTCTGCGGCTTCCACGCGCGCACCATTTGGGTGACGGCGACCACGAAGATCACCACCACCAGTGGGTTGACGTTTGCGTACCACTCCGGTTTGTAGGTCTCTCCGGCCATCCTCAGCACGTAGTCGGGCATCGAAGCGTAGAGCTGGCCCTGGATCGCCCAGAAGCCGGCAGTGATGACGATGAGTGCGAGGAAGCGAATATTCGACATCGCCATCCACATCCCCTGGAGGACCTCTCGAATGTTCTTGGGTTGTGCATCGCTGTCGTCCGGCGGCCGGTAGATCAGCATGACGAGGATCAACGCAAACAGACTGGCGCCGGCGGAGAAGAATGGAACCGTATCGACGCCCATCTGGATGCGCATCGGCGCGACCACGGTCTTGCCCGTGAAAGAGCCGATGTTGACCACCATGTAAAAGATCGAAAAGGCGCGGGCGCGGTTGGTGGCATCGGAGGACTTGGCGACTGTGCCGGTAATCACCGGTTTGACAAAAGCGCCGCCCAGGACGATCAACGCCAGACCTCCGAGGACCGGGCCGAGCGTCGAAAAGACGCCGAGCGATCCGTATCCCACGGTGAGCAGGACGAATGCGAGGATCAGCGCGTTGCGGAAGCCCATGCGGTCGGCGATGGCACCGGTGAAGAACGGCACCAGATAGATCCAGCCCCCAAAGAGGCCGGCAACCACCCCGGCCTGCACGTCGTCGAGCCCGACGACGCGGATCAGATAGGTGCGGAGGGCGATGAAGGTGCCGTAATAGGCGGCGCGCTCGCACAACTCGGCGGCGTTTCCGGTCCAAAAGGTGCGCGGAAAACGCCACGATGGTTTTTCTTCAGGTATTTCCTCGGTGTCGACGTCGGTCAACTCTTCGCTCATCGGCGACCCCTCCCCTGCGATTGCTGACGGGCAACTGTAGCCTGAATCTTTCGGACATCAAAATCTGCAACCCGAACCCGCCGCAGGAGTAGAATTCAATATCATGACAAAAGCCAGGTGGATCCTCGTCGTGGTCGCAATCATCGCGCTGCTGGTGGCGCTTCGATACACGGTTTTTTCGCCCGATGTCGTCGAGGTGCGGACCGCCGCGGTCGAACGAGGCCTCGTCGAACAGACCGTCACCAATACCCGTGCGGGCACCGTCAAGGTTCGTCGCCGGGCGGAGCTTTCTCCCCAGATGGGGGGGTTGGTAGTGGCTCTGCCGCATCGCGAGGGGGACCGGGTGGAGGCCGGTGAGCTGGTGGTTGCCCTTGACGACCGCGCTCAGAGGGCCGAGGTGGAGTTGGCGCGCGCTGCGGTCGTCGCGGCGACCGCGCAGGCCAACGAGGCCTGTCTCGCAGCCGAGCTCGCCGAGAAGGAGCTGACGCGGGTCGAGGCTCTCCACGCGCAAGGGATCGCCAGCGAGCAGAACCTCGATCTCCTGCGCACCGATCGCGACCGGACGCGGGCCGGGTGCGCCGCAGCCCGCGCGGCGGTCGGGCAGGCCGAATCGAGGGTTGGAGTGGTCGAAGTCCAGCTCGCGTTCACCGGGCTGCGGGCGCCATTCGCGGGTATCGTGGCGGAGCTCAGCACCGAGGTCGGCGAGTACATCATGCCGTCGCCACCAGGGCTGCCGATTCCGCCGGTGGTCGACCTCCTCGACCCGGCGTCGATCTATGTCAGCGCTCCTATCGACGAGGTCGACGCAGAAAGGATCCAGGTCGGTCAGGCGGCCCGCGTGACCGTGGACTCGCGACCCGATACGTCATTTGCGGGAAGCGTGGTGCGCGTGGCGCCCTATGTGCTGGATGTCCTCGAGCAGAACCGCACGGTCGAGGTCGAGGTGGAGCTCGCCGACCCGATGGCGGTGGCCGGCGTGCTGCCCGGCACCTCGGCCGACGTCGAGCTGATTCTCGATCGGCGTGAGGACGCCTTGAGAATTCCGGCGTCCGCGATTGCCGAGGGTGGAGAGGTCCTGATCCTGGCCGGTGGCCTCCTCGAGAAACGATCGATCGAGGTGGGTCTCCGCAACTGGCGTTTCGCAGAGGTGAGGAGCGGTCTCGAGATCGGCGAAAGCGTCGTGGTGGTCCGCAACTCGCCGGACATCAAGGCAGGAGCGCTTGCGGAGGAGCGCGCGCCATGACCCAGGATTTCGGAATTAGGAAATCGGAATTAGGAATTCCCACCCGCCCCCCCGCTGATCTCGACTTCGTGGGTGGTTGGGTGGCAAATCCGAAATTCGAAATCCGAAATTCGAAATCCGGTTTCAGGGGAGGGTGGGCGGCATTCCGAATTCTGAACTCCGAATTCCGAATTGGGTGGGTGGTTGGTGATGATCGTCCTTCGTGACGTGTGGCGCACCTACCACGTGGGAGATTCCGACGTGCATGCTCTGCGCTCGGTCGATCTCGAGATCTGCAAGGGAGACTATCTCGCGGTCATGGGCCCTTCCGGATCGGGGAAATCGACGCTGCTCAATATCCTCGGTTGCCTCGACCGGCCGACATCCGGCGTTTACACGTATGAAGATCGTGATGTGGGATCTCTGACCGACGCGGAAAGCACGAGGCTCCGACAGTGGAAGATCGGTTTCATCTTTCAGTTCTTCCATCTTTTGCCGCGTCTCACTGCGATGGGGAATGTGGAGCTGCCCATGCTCTTTGCCGGAATCTCGCGACCCGAGCGACGTGAACGCGCCGCGCGCTCGCTCGAGGCGGTGGGTTTTTCCGACCGCGTCCATCACCGCCCCGACCAGCTCTCAGGAGGACAGCGTCAACGTGTGGCGATTGCCCGCGCGGTGGTGATGGAGCCGGGCCTCCTGTTGGCTGACGAACCGACCGGGAACCTCGATCGCGCCGCGGCGGCCGAGGTCATGGAGCTTCTGGGCGCGATGAATGATGATGGACAGACCGTGGTCACGGTCACCCACGACCCGGAGGTCGCCTCGCGGGCGACGAGCGCGGTGCGGATGGATGACGGCGCGATTGTGGAGCGGCGATGAGTTTTGAATTCGGAATTCGGAATTCGGAATTCGGAATTCCCACCCGCCCCCCCACTGATCTCGGCGGTGGGGTTGGGTGGATGGCAAATTCGAAATTCGAAATTCGAAATTCGAAATCTTGGTTCTCGGGTGGGTGGGCGGCATTCCGAATTCATAATTCCGAATTCAGAATTGGGTGGTTGTGTGGAGGGTGGTATGGCTCCCACTGAGATCGTCCTGTTTGCGGTGGGCGCCCTCCGTGGTCACCGTCTCCGCACCGCACTGTCCGTCTCCGGAGTGGCGGTCGGGATCGCCGCGGTGGTTGCCCTGACCGCCCTCGGCGAAGGAGCACGCCAGTATGTGGTGCAGGAGTTCAGCTCGTTGGGTTCGAATCTTCTGATCGTCCTCCCGGGAAAGGTCGAAACCACCGGGATGATGCCCTTCGGTGGTACCGTCCACGATCTCACCATCGACGACTACCGGGCGGTGGCGACCCGAATTCCGGAGGTCCTTCGCGCGGCGCCCCTGGCCACCGGGGAGGAAACCCTGCGTTACGGCGGCAAGTCGCGCTCGGTGCCGGTGATCGGGACGACCGAGGATCTGGTGGAAGTTCGCCGACTGAAGATCGGCGCAGGGCAGTTCCTACCCCCCGGCGACCCTCACCGGGGCGGCGCCGAAATCGTGCTCGGGGTCAAGGTGGCCCAGGAGTTGTTTGGCGCCGAAAGCCCGCTCGGCAAGGTTGTTCGACTCGGAGAATGGCGCTTTCGCGTGATTGGAGTCCTCGAGCCTCGGGGGCGCTCGCTGGGATTCGATTTCGATGACCTGGTCTTCGTGCCGGTTCGAACATCGATGCGGATCTTCAATCGAAGCTCGCTCTTTCGGATTCTCGTGGAGCTTCCGCAGGACGGTGATATGAAGGCTGGGAAGGAGGCGGTGATCGAGCTTCTTGCCGCCCGGCACCGGGCCGAGGATGTCACCGTGATCACCCAGGACGCGGTCGTCAACACGCTCGGCTCCATTCTCGGCGTGATGACGCTCGCTCTGGCCGCGATCGCTTCGGTGTCCGATGGGGGGCGGCGTAGCTGCTGGGCGACCCGCTCGAGGGCCGCCGCGTCGCGGTCGGGCGTGACGGCCAGGGCGGGGAACGCCAGCTTCGGGCCGGTCACGTAGCTGACGCCCG
>CBDTWX010000203.1:0-9348 GCA_965364305.1 uncultured Thermoanaerobaculia bacterium | reverse complement strand
CTACCAGAACGGGAGCGACTACCGGGTCTACGCCTACACGACGATCATTCGCGGCGATCAGATCTTTCCCCGCTTCCGTTCGAGTGGCACATCCACCCGCATCTACTGGCTTCCCATCTTCGTCGAAAGCCAGGGCTCGCACTACGCCTCCAACGCGTTCTACATCAACGATCGCTGGGCGTTGAACAACCACTGGACCTTCAACCTCGGTATTCGCTACAACAAGAACGACGCGGTCAGCGGTGACGGGGAGTTCCAGATCGACGACTCCCAGGCCTGGAGCCCGCGTTTTGCCGCGAACTGGGACATTTTAGGTGACGGGCGGTTCAAGGTCATCGCCAGCTACGGCCAGTACGTCGGGCGCCTCGCCGAGGGCGTGGGCAACGACGGCGATCCGGCCGGGCGAAACGCTTCTTTCTCTTGGAGCTACGCCGGGCCGCCCGTCAACGACGACCCGATGGCCCCGACCTCGGAGCTGATCCCGACCGACCAGGCCCTGGCCATCCTGTTCGACTGGTTCTTCGAAAACGGCGGCACCGATTTGCGCCCGCTGCGCACCTCGCCGTCGATTCCCGGATTCGCGAGGATTCTCGACCCCAACGGGCTCACATCCCCCAACGTCAAGGAGTGGACCCTCGGCTTCGGCGCCGCGCTCGGCCGCAAGGGCGTGGTGCGGGCCGACATCGTCTACCGGAACTGGGACGACTTCTATGCCGGATTCACCACCATGGAGACCGGCCAGGTGGAGTTCGAAGGTCGGGAGTACGACCTGACCGTCGTCGGTAACAGCAACATCTACGATCGCGAGTACATCGGTCTCCACACCCAGGCCCAGTACCGGTTCGACGGCCGGTTCAGCGCCGGCCTCACTTGGACCCTGTCGAAGCTCGAGGGCAATGTGAACGGCGAGACCTGGAACAGCGGTCCCGTCCGCGGCACGGCGAACGAGTATCCCGAGTTCCGCGACGAAAGCTGGAACTACCCCACGGGACCCCTCACCGGCGACCGGCGACACCGGGTGAAGCTGTGGGGCACCTATGACCTGCCGACCTCGTTCGGGGCCTTTGCCTTCAGCCTGCTGCAGAGCTTCGAATCCGGCACCGCCACCTCGACCGACGGGAGCATCGACACGCGGTCCTTTGTCGACAATCCGGGCTACGCGAGCAGCGGGCCGTCGACCGTCACCTACTTCTTCCACGGCCGCGGCGACCTCACCAGCGACGACATCCTCCGGACCGACATCGGGGTGCAGTACACCCTGCCGATCAGAGCCCTGGATATCTACGTCCGTGCTGACGTGTTCAACGTCTTCAACAACGACGCTCTCGTGAGCTTCGACGAAGAGGTCCTGACCGAGGACGACGAGGACTACCTGGCCCTCTTCAACCCGTGGACCGAAACGCCGATCGAGTGCCCGCAGGGTGCGGCGCCCGAGGTCTGCGAGGACATGGGTGCGCACTGGCAGAAGGGGCCTGACTTCGGCCAGCCGACCTCCGAGGGGGACTACCAGAGGCCGCGGACCTACCGCTTCACCCTCGGCTTCCGCTTCTAATTGCCGTTGCATCGTGACTTCTTGCCCGGCCGAAAGGCCGGGCTTTTTTTCTGGTGGTCGAGTGTGGCGGAAAACGCCACACTCGACCACCAGAAAAAAGGTGGTAACTTCACGCCGAAAATGGAGGAGAAGAACAAGATGTCTTCATTACATCGAAACGTTTTGGTCGGGCTGAGTATCTGCTGGTTCGCGTCATCCTCTCCGGCGTTTGCTGAGGAGCAGGGATCACCGGCCGACAGGGTCGAGATCCGGAGAACGACCTACGGCATCCCGCACATCCTGGCCGAAGACCTGGCCGCGGCCTTTTTCGGACTGGCGTACTGCCACCTGGAGGACCACGGAGAACGGGTAGTCGAGGGCTTGGTGCGCAGCCGAGGCGAGCTGGCGAGATACCTCGGCCGCGACGAGCTGGATTCGGATTTTTCCAACCGAGGCTCGCACGCGAGGGCCGTCGAGACCTTTCACCTGTTGGACGAGGACACGAGGAACGTGTTCCGCGGCTATGCCGCCGGGGTGAATCACTACATTCGCATCCATGGCGAGGAGCTCCCCGAGTGGGTGGAACCGTCGTTCACCTCTCATGACGTCGCAGCGCTGTGGATCGGGCGCGTGAGGCTGGAGAAGATCGAGCGATTTCTTCAACTGCAATACGAAAAAGAAAACCTCGATGAGGATTTCCCTCTTGCGAACGAATCGGGTTCCAACGCCTGGGCATTCGCACCGAGTCGCACGGTGTCCGGCGACGCCATCTTGCTACGCAATCCTCATCTCACCTGGGATGCCGGTTACTACGAAGCCCACATCACCGTCCCAGGGATCGTCAATTTCTACGGCGACTTCCGGGTTGGACGCCCGCTCTTCTACAACGGAGGATTCAACGACTATCTGGGATGGGCAACCACCAACAATTACCCGGATCTGGATGAGGTCTATGCGTTGGAGGTCGATCCCGATCATCCCGATCACTATCTGTTCGATGGGGGCTCGGTGCCGCTCAGGCGGGAATCTGTGACCGTCAAATTCAAAAACGGAGAAGGGTTAGCTCGAGAAACCCGCGAGTTCTTTTTCACACCGCTCGGTCCGGTGATCCACCGAGGTGGTGGGAAGATCTTCGTCTTCCGATCGGCCCCGGACGGCGAGTTTCGGATGGCGCAGCAGTTCCTGCACATGATGAGGGCGACCAACCTCGAGGAGTGGAAGATCGCCATGCAGATTCGGGCGCAACCGAGCTCCAACTTCACCTACGCGGACCGGGAGGGGAACATCTTCTACCTCTGGAACGCAGCCATACCCGATCTGCCGCACCCCTCGGGAGAGGACGAAATGGCGGTTGCCGCTTCGCGGTCCGAAGAGGTGTGGACACAGCTGGTGGAGTTCGACGGTTTGCCTCAACTTCTCAATCCCCGAGGCGGTTATCTGCACAACGAAAACGACTCGTTCCACTACACCAACCTCAACCAAATATTCGATCCCGGTGACTTTCCAGCCAGCTTTCCCGAGCCGCGATTGGGGCTCCGCAGCCAGCACGCCCTGGAGCTCATTCACAACGATCGCAAGCTCACCCTCGAAGAGGTGGTCGCCCTCAAGCACAGCATGCGGATGCTGCTGGCCGACAGAGTCAAAGAAGATTTGATTATCGCCGTGAGGAGCTCGGACCCTGAGCCCGAGGTGATTCGCGCCATTCAGTTGATCGAGGACTGGGACAACACGGTGGCAGCCGAAAGCCACGGAGCAGAGCTGTTTCGCGTGTGGTTTGATTTCTATCTCCTTGACGATAGCATGAGAAACGGGTTGACGCGTGAGCAATGGGAGCAAGCCTGGGAGGCGGCCTTCCGCCATCCGTGGAGTCCCGATGAGCCTCTGACGACCCCGAGAGGATTGAGCAACCCCGACCGAGCCGTCGAAGCCTTCCGCAGGGCCGTTGTTGAAACCCAACAGAAGTATGGGGGATGGGACGTGGCTTGGGGCGAGGTGCACCGGGTGCAGCGGGGCAGCGTGGACGTGCCCGTCGGTGGTTGCGCCAGTTTTCTCGGCTGCTTCCGCGTCCTCGATTTCGAGGAGTACGAATCAGGGAAATGGGTGGCTTCTCGTGGTGACGCGTGGATTTTCGCGGTCGAGTTCAGCGACCCTCCGCGTGCTTACTCCGTGCTGGCCTACGGACAAAGCTCGAAGGAGGAATCTCCACACTACGCCGATCAAGCCGCGCTCTTTGCCAGCAATCAAATGAAAAAAGTAGCCTTCACCGAGGACGAGATCCGGGCGCAGCTCGTGCGCAGATACGGACCGGGATCAGAGACGATTCAGGGTGAGTGATCGGGTGGACCGTACCCTTTTCCGAGTCCCGGCACTCACGAGTTAGCTCTCCTGAGCACCCTCCCCGGAAAGGCGTCGGTCCTCGTGCCGTTGTCAATCACCGGGGTGCCGCCCACGATCACGTAGGAAAAACCGAGAGCGTACTGATGGGGCTGTGCCCAATCATCGTTGTCCCTCACCGTTTCAGGGTCGAAAATATTGATGTCGGCAATCGTGCCTTCCGCCAGTAATCCCCGGCTCTTGAGGTTGATGCGATGTGCGGGTTGAGCGGTCATCTTGTGGATTGCCTGTTCGAGGGTCAAAAGACCCTCTTCCCGAACATACTTTGCCAACACTCGTGGAAAGGTCCCGTAGTTCCGTAGGTGGGGGACGCCCTCTCCAAACGTCACTGCCGAGCCGTCGGAAGCGATGCTGGTGAAAGGAGCCCGCATGATCCGCCGCACATCCTCTTCAACCATCATGAAGTAGATCGCGGAACCCTCACCGTCGTAGAGCAATTCCATCGCCACCTCGGCGCCATTCTCGACGGTGGGTTCACGGCCATTCATGACGGTGACTTCAGCCATGGTCTTGCCCGCATACTCGGGGTGGCTTGGCAATGAGGCCAACCGAATGCGCGACAGGTCGCCGGCGGCCCTGGCGCCATAGAGTTCCTTGATCGTCTCGGCCTTGATTCTGGCGCGGGTTTCGGGATCGTCCAGTCGCGCCTGGAAGTCCTCCCGGCTGCCGGCTCTTGCCCAGGTGGGGAGCACATTGGCCAGCCCGGTGCTGCTCGCCGTGTAGGGGTACTGATCGACGGTGACATCCAGGCCCTCTTTCCTGGCGGCTTCCACCAAACGCAGGGTGATGGTGCTGTCTCCCCACATGGTGTGGTCGGCCACCTTAAAGTGAGAAATGTGCACCGGTATATCTGCCTCTCGACCGATGGTGATCGCCTCTTCAACCGCCTCGACGATCAGCTCGAATTCATTTCTGAGGTGGCTTGCGTAGATACCTCCTTCTTTGGCAACCACGCGGGCGAGTGCAACGACCTCGTCGGTTTCTGAAAAGGTCCCGGGTAGGTAAATGAGCCCGGTCGACAATCCGAACGCACCTGCATCCATCGCAGCTTTGACAAGGTCCTCCATTCGGGTCAGTTCGTGAACCGTGGGCGCCCTGTCGACCTTGGCCATGACCTCGGCGCGCACGTTGTTGTGACCGATCAGGAGCCCCAGGTTGAGCGCGATTCCCGTTTCTTCGATGGATTGGAAGAACTCATCGAGATGAACCGGTGACTTGCCGCAGTTGCCGGCCAGCACTGTGGTGACGCCCTGCCGAAGGTAGTTTTCGATCCCTGGGTTCTCCCCGATGTTTCTGTCGGCATGGGTGTGAAGATCAATAAAGCCGGGCGAAACGGTCAGACCGGTTGCATCGATGACGCGGCCGGCTTCGGCTCCCGCGAGGTCGCCGATGCTGACGATCCGGTCGCCGGCAACTGCAATGTCACCCCGATATGCAGGAGAACCCGAGCCGTCGACGATGCTCCCATTCTCGATCAGAAGGTCGAAGACGGGCGGTGCGCCACTGCAAGCCAGCATCATCACTCCCAAGAGCAGAGCTCCGAAACGCCCCAGTATCCGTGTTGTGGTCATCACCCCTCCGAGCGGAACTCCGTGGCCGGTTCCGAAAACGGCCGTGCGAGGCCGTTTCCGCACCCCAGCCAGATGGCATTATCCACCAGATGCCGGTGGTGAGAAAGGTGATTCCTGCTCGCTGAAGTCCATGCCCCTCGCGTCCAAGTACCCAAGAAGTTCCCTCGCCGGCGTATTTCATGGGTGATTGCGCCCACCGAGTTTGCCGTCGCCCGCTGTTTGCATGACGCGAGATGAACACATGGCGCACTTGCCCGAGCTGTGGCACCCTTCCTGAGATGAGGAGCTCACGCACCACACCGTTCTCGTTGCTTTCGCTGCTGTGCGCGAGCTTGTGCATCGCGGCGTGCGCCGTTGATGACCGAGCGCAACTCCGCGTCGAGGTGGCAACCGGCAGCAGGGGCATGGTCGTCTCGGAGACGCCCGAGGCGACACGGGTCGGTCGCGACGTCCTGGCCGACGGCGGCAACGCGGTCGACGCCGCCGTGGCGGTTGCTTTCGCGCTCGCCGTGACCTGGCCGGAGGCCGGCAACATCGGCGGTGGCGGGTTCATGATGGTGGCCCCAAATGATGGCAAGGTCGTGTGCGTCGACTACCGCGAGACCGCCCCCGCGGCCGCCGCGAAAGATCTGTTCGTCGACAACCCGAACCGCTACCACCACCGGGCCGTGGGCACGCCCGGCACCGTCAGCGGGCTCTTCCTGGCCCACGCGACCTACGGCCGGCTGCCCTGGTCACGCCTCGTCGAACCGGCCGCGGAGCTGGCGAGAGACGGTTTCGAGGTGGACGAACACCTGGCGGCTTCGCTCAACGGCGTCCTGCAACGATCCGAGGTCCGCGAGAACGATCGATACCGGGAGCTGCGTCGATGCTACGGGCATCCGCAGGGGCGTGCGTGGCAACCGGGCGACACGCTGGTCCTTCCGGATTTGGCGGCGACGCTCGCCCTGATCGCCAAGCAGGGGGCGGAGGCGTTCTACCGGGGACGGATCGGCGGACAGATCGTCGCCGAGATGGAGGACGGTAAGGGTCTGATCACCCGAGCGGACCTGGCCGGGTACGAGGCCAAGATCCGCCCGGCGGTCAGTGCCGAGATCAACGGTTTCGAGGTCTTCGGAGCGCCGCCCCCCAACTCCGGCGGGACGACCATGCTGCTCATCCTGAGGATGCTCGAGCTTCGAGGAATTGCGCCCGATCCAGAGGTCTACTGGAATGCGGAGCAAGTTCACCTCATGGCCGAGGCGATGAAACGGGCCTTCCGGGAGCGGGCCGCCCACCTCGGTGACCCGGACTTCGTCAGGATCCCCGAGCACCTTTACGACGACGAGTTCATCGCAGAGTCCGCCCAGTCGATCGATCTCGAAAGAGCCACCCCCAGCGAGTCGTTGGTTGGCGACATCGAGCTTTCCGAAGGACCATACGAGGGCGGAAGCACGACCCACTTCTCGGTCCTCGACGGCGACGGGATGGGCGTGAGCAACACCTACACCATCGAGCAGCCTTACGGCGCCCGCGTCGTCGTGCGGGGGGCCGGTTTCCTGCTCAACAACGAGATGGGCGACTTCAACTGGTACCCAGGCTACACGACCCGAGAGGGCACGATCGGTACCGAGGCGAACCTCCTCGCCCCGGGCAAGCGAATGATCAGCTCCACGTCGCCGACGATCGTCAAACGGGACGGGAGCGTCGTCCTGCTGACCGGAAGCCCCGGCGGCCGAACGATCATCAACACCGTTTCCTGCATCCTCGTGCAGACGCTCTTCTTCGGTCGCCCGTTGGACGAGGCCGTCCAGGGTCCCCGCATTCACCATCAGTGGTTTCCCGACGTGATCGAAATCGAGCACATGGACGGGCTGCGCTGGGAGCAGACCTTGAGGGAGCTGCGTTCGAAGGGCCACGAGGTGAAGGCAAGCCCGCGGCGGGGCGGCCGGCAGGGCTCCGCCCACAGCATCTCGGCCGATCCGGATACTCGTGTCATGACGGGCGTTGCGGATTGGCGGCGGGGTGGCAAGGCGCTGGGGGTCGCGCAAATGGGAAGCCCCGGCTGATGCAGTGGTGGTTCCGGCAACAGCTCTCGACGCGGATCCTGAACTGCACCGTGATCAACGGAGCCGGAGGCAGGGTAGTATGAGGCGGCAGGCGCCGAACCCGATGGTCCGCGACCGGCACCGAGTGCCCCGGCCCGTCTTCTTCGGGCCAGGAAACAATTAGGAAAAGCGATCAGGAGGACCTGACATGCGTTTGAAAAGGCACGTGACCGTGGGCGCCGCGGCGTCGCTCATGGTGCTTCTCTCTGCATCATGCGCGCAGCAGGTGTCGACCGCGCCGGAAGGGTCGACACGGCTTGCCGACGAAAAGGGTCAGCTGCCGATCGTGGAGTCGGTCCTCTCCGACCAGGAGAGTCCTTTCTACCTGAATGCGAAGGAATACCCGGCCATCGGCAGGGAGTTGCCGGTGGGCGTCTTCGATTCGGGGACCGGCGGTCTGACCGTGCTCGATGCGATCATCACATTCGATCAGTTCGACAATGAGGACAGAACGTGGACGGCGGGCGGCGACGGTACGCCGGATCTCAAGTCGGAGCGCTTCGTCTATCTGGCCGACACCGCCAACATGCCGTACGGGGTGTGCCCGCAGAAGGGCAAGACCGATTTGCTCAAAGAGCACATCATCAAGGACGCGCGGTTCCTGCTGAGCAACGAGTACTACCGGATGGCCGCCTCCGCATCGCCGCAGACCGACAAGACGCCGATCAAGGCAATGGTCATCGCCTGCAACACGGCCACCGCCTACGGCAAGTCCGACATCGAAGACATGCTCGAACTGGCGGAGCTCGACATCAAGGTGATCGGCGTCATCGATGCCGGCAGCCGGGGGGCGCTGAGCCATCTGGCCAAGGACGAGGACGCCACCATCGGCGTCATGGCGACCATGGCAACCGTGGCTTCAAAGGGCTACGTCAACGCGGTCCTCGCGCAGAAGGAGGCCGGCGGCTACACCGGCACGATCATGGTCGCGCAGCAGGGCGGCTATGGTTGGGCGGGCGCCATCGACGGCATGAACGAGTACATCGCGCCCGACGCCGCGGCCCCCACCGAGAGCTATCAGGGGCCGGCCGTCGGGCATGACCAGGCGCCAATTGACGAGTCGCTCATGGAACGCTACGGCTTCACGTGGGACAACCACGAAATGCTCTACTCCGCCACGCGGGACAAGCCTGAGAGCCTGCAGATCAACTCGGTGGACAACTACGTCCGCTATCACACCGTGTCGCTGCTCGAGACCGTTCGCACCATGGAGGGCGCCCCGAAGCTGAAAGCGATCATCCTGGGCTGCACGCACTTCCCCTACAACGAGCGCGAGATTCAAGCGAAGCTCAACGAGCTCTATGACTACCAGGAGGACGGACGGTACGTCTACCGGCCCCACATGGCCGAGGAGATCGCGCTGGTCGATCCGGCCGTCAACACGGCCAAGGAGCTCTTCGAGCACCTCGATCAGGAGGCGCTGCTGAATCAGAGCGACCTGAAGCTGAGCGAGTTCTACATCTCGGTACCCAACGAATCGAATCCAGACATCCAGCTCGAGGCACCCGGCGCCTTTACCTACGACTACAAGTACAGCAGGAACGCGGGCGAGATCCAGGAGTACGTCAAGCGCGTGCCCTTCAGCAGGCAGACGATCCCGGCCGACGTGCTGGACCGCCTGAGAGAGAAGCTGCCCAACGTCTTCGAGCTGATGGTCCGCTTCAACCAGGACAATCCCAAGGCGGACTTCCTGGCCGAGGAGGAGAAGATCAACTAACGGCCGCCCCGGCCTGGCGGCCGGGTCGGCCTTTTTTTCTGGCGGCGG
>CBDTWX010000202.1:0-9365 GCA_965364305.1 uncultured Thermoanaerobaculia bacterium | reverse complement strand
TCAAGGTGTCATCCTGAGGAGGGCCTTTGGCCCGAGGAAGGATCTGGGGGGTGGTCATCGGACGCTCGCTGTCAAGATCCCCCGCACAGGTCAGAACGTTTGAACGTTGAACGTTTGAACGTTCGAACGTTTCCCGCCCGCTCAGGCTTGTCCTGAGCGAGGCCTACGGCCGAGTCGAATGGATCCTTCGGCTCCGCGTCCCTGCGGCCGCTCCGCTCAGGATGACACTTTGGGGCGATGTTCCACATTCAACCCTCCGTCGCATCTCTCGCTCTCCTCCGAATGACAAAAGGAAGGCCTTGCTCGGAACGGCAGAGCGAATCGACTTCAGCAAAATGTCAGCCCGAGCGATCGTGCCGCTTTCCGTCATCCTGAGCGGAGCGGCCTGAAAAGGCCGCGAAGTCGAAGGATCTGGGGGGTGGTTCCTGGGTGTGCGAATCACGAGGGTCTCTCGTTTCCTGGGCGTGTGCGGGCTGGAAAGGTGCACCACAAACGGTGAACGCGGGATGTCTGGTGCAGCCGTCTCGGCTGCGCGGGTGGGTGGGCGAATACTCTATCGAGCATCGGTTTCATCGGGCACGGAGACGGGGACGGGCACGGGTTTGAGCCAAAAGCTGTGCTGAATTCGGGACTGGCAAGGGCGACACGTTCTCGAAATTGATCGAAAAGATGAGCTGTGCTGGAATGCAACGGGGCAGATTGGCGTACGACAGTTGAAGCAGCGCGATGGAGCTCCTGGGGGGTTAATGAATTACTCATCGATGATCGCTCGACTGACCGTCGTGGTGATCGCACTGGCCCTTCCGGGACAGATCTGGACCCTCTCCGCGGAGGAGACGTCTGTCGTGGCGAGGTCAGACTCGGCGCAGGCAATCCACGACCAGCTGGAAGAGATCAACCTCGACATTCGCCACTGGCAGACGCGGATCCGCAAGGCGCTGCAGATGGGTAAGGACCCATGGCCCGCGATGCCACCGGAGTCTCAGTCGGTGCGCGATCTCCTCGAGCATCTGGAAGGGAAGATCCTCGGCCTCGAGAGCGAGGACTCGGAGGTGCTTCTCCGAAAGGTCCGCGCCCTTCGGATCATGGCCGAGAACGTCAGGATGCCAACCGACAAGAAACGGAGAGAGGCCTCCCCGCCCGCGGTCTTTCCGGAAAAGCTGTCACGGCCCGTCCCCGCCGGCCTCAAGGCTGCGCCCGCCAACGACGACTGCGTCAACGCCCTGCCGATCGGTTTCGGTACCTACACCGGGAGCACCGTCGAGGCGACCAACGACGGCGAGGCGAGCTGCGGATCGGCTCTCTACTCGCCGGACGTGTGGTTTCGATTCACGGCGTCGGCGTACGGATCGGTCCACGTTGATACCCTCGGATCAGACTACGATACGGTGCTGTCGATCCACACCGATTGTCCGGGAGCCCTCTCCAATCAGACGGAATGTAACGACGATTCATTTGGGCTCACCTCGTCGATGAGTTTCTACGCGTACCCCGGCACCAGCTACCTGATCCGGGTCAGCGGCTTTCACGGCGCGACAGGATCATATGTGCTGAATATTGATCGCGGCGCCACGTTGACCGGCAGTGTGACCGAGGCGATCTCCGGTGATCCCCTGGAGGGCATCAGTGTTGTTGTCATGAACTCGGACGGGTACCATGTCAATTCGGACTCCACCGACGCGTCCGGCGTATACGTGATCGACGGGCTGCCTTCGGACACGTACTACGTCGCTACGTCCTCTTCCCCTGACCATATCGACGAGCTCTACGACGATGTTTCGTGCGCTGATGGGCCGCCGACCGGCTGTTCGGTCGATGCGGGCACACCCGTCGTGTTGGCCAACGGCACGACGACGGGCGGCATCGATTTCGTGCTCGACAGGGGAGGGGCGATCTCGGGATCCGTCGTCGATTCAGCAACCGGCGTCGCCCCGCCGGGCTCGACAAATATGAGGCTGTATGACGGGGCCGGGGCGTATATTTCCACTCTCTCTGTATACGGATCGGATTACACCGTGGGCGGGCTCGAGCCCGGCACCTATTATCTTCTGGCGTCGCATTCCGGGTACGTCGACCAGGTCTTCGACGACCTGCCCTGTCCGGGGGGATCGTACACACAATGCGACGCCACGACCGGGACTCCGATCGCGGTCGCCCTCAACTCCGTGGTCGCCGGTGTCGATTTTTCGCTCCAGCAACTGGGCAGCATCAGCGGTGTGGTCGCGAACTCGGCGACCGCCGGGCCGATATCCGGTTGTCTGGTGACCGCGAGCAACCCGACTGCCGGCACGTCGTCCGCCGAGTACTCGGATTCGGGCGGAGTGTTTTTGATCGGGGGCCTGAATCAAGGCGACTATTACGTGAAGGCGGCGTGCTCGGGATATGTCGACGAGCTCTACGACGACATCCCGTGCGAAGTGGGGGACTGCACCCTTGCCGACGGTGTCCCGGTAGCGGTGACCACCGGCGGCTCGACAGCCGGAATCGACTTCGCTCTGGATCCTTTCGGCTCGATTGCTGGTGTCGTGACCGAGGAGGCGAGCGGCGCGCTCGTCCAGGGAATCTATGTCGAACTGTGGGACGAGGACGGGTTTTACGAGCGGAACGATTACGTAGGGTCTCTCGGCGACTACTCGATGGCCGCGATGCCGGGCACCCACTTTGTGGTGGCCGACGCATCCCAGAAGTTCTTTGGCGAGCTGTATGACGGTATCGACTGCGCGGAGGGAGCGCCGGCGAGCTGCGACGTGAGCAGCGGGACACCCGTGGTCGTGCCGGTCAACACCTCGATCCGGGGGGTCGATTTCGATCTTTCGAAGAGACCGGTTTTCACTGGCGTGGTCTCCAATGCGACAACGGGGTTGCCGATCTCGGGAATAGAAGTTGTTGCCCGCCTTCAGAGTGGCGCGTATGAAGAATATGCCTTCACCGGCGCAGACGGCGTCTTCGAGTTCTTCAGTCTCGACGAGGGTCCGTATTACTTCGTTACTGAAAACGCGGACTACAAGGGGTACCAGGATCAGCTCTACGAAGGAATTCCGTGCGCCGAGGGGTGGTATGCGTGCGACTCGACCCAAGGGACTCTGGTGGAGGACCCGGAGGGAGACGGCGCGTCCGGAATCGATTTCAATCTGACGGCTCTCGGTTCGATTGAAGGAACGGTACGCTTGCTCGGGCAACCGATCCGGTCCGTTGACATCGATCTCTACAGCGTGTCAGGCTTCAGGGAGGGTTCGGCGTACACCGATTCGGACGGTCGCTACTCGATGACCGGTCTTGATGCGGGCGACTATTACGTGGTGGTCGAGGGATCGAGCACCTACTTAGGTCAGCTGTACAACGACGTGATCTGTCCGGGGGGACCCTCAGTCGGCTGCGAGTTTTCGGATGGGACGGTTGTTTCGGTCGAGCTCGACACCGTTGCGGCAGGGATCGACTTCGCGCTGGATCCTGCCGGCACGATCTCCGGCTCGGTCGTGGATCAGAGCACCGGCGCGGCGATCAGCGGCGCGATCGTGAGGATCTGGTCCGACGGTCCAACCCGCCTGAACGACCGCTATAGCGGGTATAACGGCGAGTTCAAATTCTCTGGGCTTGCACCCGGAGATTTCTTTCTCACGGCGGCGAAGACCGACTATGTCGGCGAGCTCTACTCCGAGATTCCCTGCGGCGACGGTTGGGCCGCCTCCTGTGATCAATGGCCTGGAACCCCGGTCAGCGTCAGTCTTGGAGCCGACGTCACCGGTATCGAGTTCACCCTCCTTCAGAGGGGATCGATCTCCGGGAGGGTGACGGCTTCGGCGACCGGTGCGCCGATCGATTCGGCTCAGGTCGAGGTCTACAGTCAATCCGGATCGAGGGACGGGACCGCTTCCTCTGATTCGACGGGGTTCTTCAAGGTGAGCGCGCTGGATTCCGGCGACTACTTCGTGGTCGCAACGAAGTCCGGCTACATCGGCGAGATCTTCGACGGTATCGCCAAACCTGAAGCGGGCTTCGATCCGACGGTGGGCCACCCGGTTTCCGTCAGTTATGAAACGGAAACCCGACACATCGATTTCTCGCTGGAAAAACCGATCACCATTTTCGGGTTGGTGACCGACGAGACGACCGGCGCTACGGTGACGTCTGGCGTTGTGAGTTTGTGGAACTCCGACGGATCCCTCAGGGATACGGATTCCACCAATTGGGAGGGCGGGTACTCGTTTTCGCGGCTCGCGGAGGGATCCTACTTTCTCTCGGTGTCGGACCCCAACGATCGTTTCGTGTCGGAGCTCTATGACGACCTGCCGTGCCCGCTCGGTATTCCGGCAGGCTGCGATCCGCAGAGTGGCGACCCGATCATCGTTTCCACCGGAGACCAACGCCGCATCAATTTTGCTTTGGTGCCCAACGGTGGCATCAAGGGAGTCGTGCGAAGCCAGGCGACTGGCATCGCGATAAGGAACATCCCCATATCTGCTGTCGCTGCCGCAGGCGGGATGATCGTTTCGGCTTCGACATCGTCGAGCGGCGAGTATCGTCTGGAGGGCCTCCCAGCCGGGACCTACTATGTCTACGCCCCAGATCGGTTTGGGCACAGAGGCGATCTGTATGACGCGATCCCCTGCCCGGGGGGACCTCCGTCAGGGTGCACGGTCACGGATGGAACGCCGGTGGTCGTCAACGATACCGGATTGACATCAGGGATCGACTTCTCCCTCGACCGGTGGGGGGTGATCACCGGCAGCGTGACGGATGCCGCGACCGGTGCATCGGTGAACGGCGAGGTCGAGGCGTATCGGGTAGGAAGTTGGCAGCTCGAGGACACTGCTGATTCCTCCATTTTCCCCGGGGGCCTCTACGAGCTCAACGGCCTCGAGCCCGGGGACTACGTCATCCTGGCCAGAGAGCCAGGCTACACTCAACAGCTCTACGACGGAGTCGAGTGTCCGGGCGGTCCGTCGAACGGGGCATGCGATTTCTCGGACGGGACGGTTGTTACCGTCTCCCTCAACGTCGAGATGAAAGGCGTCGACTTTTCTTTGAGCCCGTCAAAGGGTGTCATCTCGGGAACAGTCTTCAATGAGTGGTCCGGGCTCCCCGTTCGCTACGTCTATGTGGAGCTGTTTCGTGAGGACGGCTCTTCGGCCGGCTACGGCCAAACGGATGAGAGCGGCGCTTACCGCATCGAGAGTCTCGAGGCAGCGACCTATTTCGTGGCGACGGATCAGCAGTACGTCAACGCGTTCATCCAGGAGCTCTATGACGATATCCCTTGCTTTGGCGGTCCACCAGACGGTTGTGACCCCACCAAGGGCACGCCCGTGGTCGTGCCGGATAGCGCAGAGGTTTCGGGTGTCGATTTTTCCTTGGTGCCGATGCAGAGTGGTGTCCGTGGCGTCGTAACCGACGCTGTGTCGGGAACACCCTTGCTCGGCGTTCTCGTGGATGTCTGGCGGCGAAGCGATCGATCCCTCGTGACGACCGTGGCGGTCAGTCCGTCGGGCGTGTTCTTTGCCGAGCTGGACGCAGGCGTGTACAACGTCTCGACCGCGAATGCCGACGGTTACATCGATGAGGTGTGGAACGGAATGCTCTGCATCGGGGGCTCTGCGTTCTCCGGCGCCTGCGATCCGAAGGAGGGTCGGAGGATCGACGTCGAGGACGGCAATCTCACCGATGGCATCGACTTCCACCTCGATTTGTATGAGAACCTCCTGTTCATCGACGGCTTCGAGAGCGGCGATACGAGCATGTGGTTGGCTCGGACCGGGGGGTGAGCGAGGCTATTTCGACCCCTGCTCGCCGACAACCGTCGACCACACCGCGGTGTCGCCCGATTCAAACCCGTCGCGGAAGAGGGTGTGGCAGTCCCTCAAGATCGTGACTCCACCATATTCGTCGGCGACGAATACGTAACCGCCCGCCAGCGCGACCTCAGCGGTTTCTCCGGGAGTGTCGTAGAAACCGATCTCAGAAGGCGCGGCCGGGTCGCCGGCGTCGATTACGCGGAGCGCTTGGCCCCAGTCCGCCACATAGGCGTAGCTGCCCGACGACGCGACCGAAAAGGCGCGCCCGGGTGTGTCGAAGAAGCCTGTCTCGAAGGGCGTCGACGGCGTGCTGACATCGATCACTCGCAGGCCTTCGCCATCGGCCGCGACATAGGCGTAGTCACCGGAAACCGCGACACCCCATGGAGTTCCCGGCGGGTCGAAAAGGCCCGCCTCCACCGGCGTCGACGGTACGGAAATATCAACCAGTCGTAGACCCGTACCGTTGCCGACGATATAGGCGAGACCACCCGAAACCGCTACGTCGAAGAGACTCCCCGGCGCGTCGTAGAATCCCAACTCGAACGGTGCGGACGGCGTGCTCACGTCGTTGACTCGCAGACCCGACGAGTCGGTCGCTACGTATGCGCGTCGATCCGATACGACAACGTCGTAAGTAGTCCATGGTGGGTTTAGAAAGCCGACTTCAACGGGCGCGGAGGGATTGTTGACTCTGATGACCCGGAGGCCTGCAGAGCTATCTGCCACATAAGCATAGGCACCTGAAATCGAAACTCCATAGGTATACCCTGGCGTGTCGAGAGAAGCCAGGTCGACGGGCGCCGTCGGATCGCTCACATCGATCACCCGCAGACCGTCGAAGTAATCTGCGACATATGCGTGGTCGCCCTTCACGTCGATGCCGATCGCCCAACCAGAAGTGTCAATTGTGCTTGCCGTAGAAGGCGTTTTTGGCGAGCGCGCATCGATGATGGCGAGGCCGCCTTCAAAATCAGCTACATAAACGTAGCCGTTCGATGCGGCAACTGCCTCGCGGAGGTACCCCTGCATGGTGTAGGTTCCGACGAGCGACGGACTCGAAGGCGTGCTGATATCGATGATTTCTAAGTTGTCGCTGAAACTTCTGGTGACGACGTAGGCATAGCTTCCCGATACTGCCACGTAATTGGGATATCCGGAGCTGTAGAAGCCCACTTCCGCGGGCGCGGACGGCGTGCTGAAATCTATCACCCGAAGACCCGAGCTGCTGTTCACCACGTAGGCGTAGCCGTCCGACACGGCGACGTTCACGACAGCCCCGACGGTGTCGTGAAAACCCGCCTCGACAGGCGTCGACGGGACGCTGACGTCGATGATCCGCAGGCCACCATGTTCTGCCGCGACAAAAACGAGGCTTCCCGAGATGGCCACGCCCAAAGCGCTCTCGGACGTCCAAAGAGATCCCACCTCGACTGGCGCCGAAGGGTCGGTGACGTCAACGACCCGCAGACCTCCATTGTTGTCTGCAAGATAGGCGTGGTCACCCGACACCGCGACGCCATAGGCGTCTCCGGGCGAGGCGTAATGACCCATCTCGATGGGCGCTGTGGGAACGCTGACGTCAATCACGGTCAGACCTCTGACATCGTCCGCAACATATGCATATCCGCCGGAGACCGCGATCCCCTTGACCCTGCCGGGGAGCACGGTTTCCCCGAGCGTCACCGGGGAGGTCGGATCCGCGACATCCGCGATTTGCAGGACGACGCCTCGCCCGAAGTATGCGTGATTTCCTGCGACTGCGACCGCCTCGGTGGGCCCGTACGGCAGGCTGCCCACGAGCTCGAGGCAGGTCTGGGCCGTTGCGAGCGGCGGTTGAAAACCTGCGAGGATCACGAAGGACGAAACGAGTGCGACGGAAAGTGCGCGAGACGCTGCGGTTCTCATCGCATCCCCGAGTGCTGATCCCAGAACATACGCAGTACCCTCCAACACCCTGCTGATCATGAGATTAGCACGTTCCGGGAATCTGCAACGTGCGTCAAAAAATTGTTGTGAGAGATTTCGAAAGGCCACCCCAGCCGACCCAGGGATTCCCTGGCTCATCAGGATGTGAGCGCTCGAGAATGCAGCCGGATCAAGGCCGTGGTCAAAGACGTCCCGTGATGACCAAGGCGTGGCCTGGGTGCGATGGTGGTTCAGTTTCGGATGTCGTGGGGTGGGGTGTCTGAATTCGGAATTCGGAATTCGGAATTCGGAACGTCGGGCGCGCTTCACTGGAACAAGGAATGCGGACCGGGTTTCACAGATCCCTCCGCTCCGCCTTCGGCTCCGGTCGGGATGACAGCGTGAAAAGTCGCTCCGTTCATTCGGTAGGGATGACACGAATAGCCTGTCATTCCGAGTGAGGCCGAAGGCCGAGCCGAGGAATCTGTGGGGTGAATCACGGATTCGCGGCACCTGAGTCATCGCGCGAAATGTGCACGCGGTACTCGTGAACCACAACACTCGATTCGGGATTTGTGGTGCAGCCGTCTCGGCTGCACAGGTGCGTGGGTCGAGCACGAGCACGAGCACGAGCACGGGCACGGAATTCGGGTGCGGGTACAATCCGTGCGGGGGATTCTTCATGAACATCGACAACGTGCCTGGATCGGGTTGGGTGCCGCCCTCCGGGTTGATGTCTCAATGAGCGGCACCGTGCTTTTCCTTTCGGCTGCGGAGGTCGAGCGGGCTCTCACGATGCCGGCGGCCATCGACGCGGTGCGCGGGGCATTCATCGACCTTTCCTCCGGCAAGGCCGATGTGCCGCTGCGAACACCGATCTCGCTGCCGGACGATGGCGCCGCGCTCTTCATGCCGGTTCACCTGCCCGGTCAGGCCCGCCTCGGTCTCAAGGTGGTGACGGTGGTGCCCGAGAACTTCGACCGCGGCCTGCCGATGATCCAGGCGCTGGTGGCGGTGTTTGACGCCGACACGGGCCGCACCGAGGCGGTGATGGATGGCGAGGTCTTGACGGCGGTGCGGACCGGCGCCGCCTCGGGGGTGGCGACCGATCTGCTGGCTCGCCGCGACGCCGGCGTTGCGGCGGTGATCGGCGCCGGAGTTCAGGGCCGGCGCCAGCTCGAAGCTGTGTGCTGCGTGCGGACAATCCGCGAGGTGCTGGTCTTCGATCCCGACCGCGACCGCGCGGAGTCCTTTGCGAAGGACATGGGACGGGTGCTGAAGAGGCGAGTGCGGGTGCTCGACGAGGTCTCCGGGGTCTATGCAGCCGACGTGATCTGCACCGCCACCTCGGCCAATACACCCGTGGTGGGCGACCGGGATATAGCGGCCGGGACGCATCTCAACGCGATCGGCGCCTACCGGCGCGACACTCGCGAAATTCCTGGAGAGACGATGGCGAGGGCGCGGATCGTCGTCGACTCTCGGTCCGCCTGCCTCGCCGAGGCCGGAGACCTGGTGATGGCGATGGAGGAGGGGCTGCTCGATGCCGACTCGACTCCGGCCGAGATCGGCGAAGTGGCTGCCGGGACGGCCGAAGGGAGAGGTGCCGACGAGGAGGTCACGATCTTCAAATTGGTGGGCAACGCGGTGCAGGATCTGGCGGTG
>CBDTWX010000201.1:0-9369 GCA_965364305.1 uncultured Thermoanaerobaculia bacterium | reverse complement strand
GCCGTGGGTTGCATCGTAACGACCGGCCAGCTGGGTGTAGGCCTCGTCCACGGTTCCGGGGTCGAGAGTGCCTGCAGAGGGACGCGAATCGATTTTCTGGAGGCCGGCGACGATGTGCTCGGTGGTGGCGGTGATCTTGTCCCGGTCCGACTGCCAGACCCGCTGCAGGCGGGGCACGAGCTCGGTCATCCCGATGCGGCCAAAACGGGACTCTCGAGGGATATAGGTCGCGGCATAGAAGGGCCTCTTGTCGGGGGTCATGACGATGGTGAGAGGCCATCCGCCGCCACCGGTCAGCATCTGGCAGACCGACATGTAGACCTGGTCGATGTCCGGGCGCTCCTCTCGGTCGACCTTGATGTTGATGAAGACGTCGTTCATCAGCGCCGCGACCTCCGGATCTTCGAAGCTCTCGTGCTCCATCACGTGGCACCAGTGGCAGGTGGCGTAGCCGATCGAGAGGAAGATCGGTTTGTCCTCGGCCTCGGCCTTGGCAAAAGCCTCCGCTCCCCACGGGTACCAGTCGACCGGGTTGTCGGCGTGCTGGAGGAGATATGGGCTCTTCGAGTCTGCGAGGCGGTTCTTGAAGGTTGGTTCATCGGTGTCCGAGGCGTGGCTCATAAGGGCTCCAAGGAGGGCAAAAATTGCCGGGAGGACGTGCGCGCTGATCACAGGCTTGAAAACAGAAGGCGCAGTTGTGTCATTCCGAACGAAGACGCCCTGCGTCCTTGGAGGACTCTGGGTGGGTGTGCGGATCGAGCATCCGGTATCCAGCATCGGGTGGGTGGGCGGCGGATCATGCATAATGTCCGCTACGGGGGAGGTCGCCCATGAATGCCAGCACCTATAGCGAGCGGAGGAATGCGCTCAGGACAGCGGTACCGGACGGAGCGATCCTGATCATGGGCAACGACGAGGCGCCTCGGAACTACGTCGACAACCCATATCCCTTTCGTCAGGACTCGCATTTCCTGTACTACGCGGCGGTCAACCGGGCAGGTTTGGCTTTGCTGATCGAACCCGATGGGCGGTCCGTCATGTATGGCACGCCGGAGCACCGGGACGATGTGATCTGGCACGGGCCTCATGCGACCATCGCGGATCTTGCTGCGGACGCGGGAATCCACGAAGTTGCGGACATCGGAATTCTCGGCGAACGGCTCGCAGAGCTGCGGGGCGGCGGTGTCGAAGTTCACTTTCTGCCGCCATACCGGTCACAACGTCGTTTCGCGTTGGCGCGGTTGCTCGGGCTCGATCCGCGCGAGGCCTCCTCACAGACTTCTTTTGAGCTGGTGCGGGCGGTCGCGGCCCAGCGTTCGATCAAGGAAGAAGCCGAAATTGCCGAGATCGAAGATGCGATGGCGGTGACTGCGTTGATGTACCGAGCCACCATGCGCGCGGCCAGGGCTGGACTTACGGAGGCCCGGGTTGCCTCGATCCACCAGATGGAGGCCCTCGCCCGCGACCGGGGTCAGGCTTTCAACCCGATCGTCACGGTCGCTGGTGAAGTTCTGCACAACACCAGCTACGCCAACACGTTGAGAGATGGTGATCTGCTGCTGGTCGACAGCGGTACCGAGTCGTCCAAGTTTTACGCCACGGACATCACTCGCACCATGCCGGTCTCGGGGCGTTTTTCCGAACAGCAACGTGAGATCTACGAGGTCGTCTTGGCGGCGAACGACGCCGCCATCGCGGCAGCTTCCCCCGAACGAACGAACCGGGAGCTCCATGTGTTGGCGTCACGGACCATCGCCTCCGGGCTCAGAGACATCGGTCTGATGCAGGGGAACGTCGACGATGCCGTGGAGGTCGGCGCCCACGCGCTCTTCTTCGTCCATGGTTTGGGCCATATGATGGGTCTTGACGTCCACGACATGGAGGACCTCGGAGATGTCGTCGGCTACGAACCCGGCGAGGAACGATCCACGCAGTTTGGTCTGGCCTATCTGCGCCTGGCGCGAAAACTCGAACCCGGGTTCGTCATCACCATCGAACCGGGGATCTACTTCATCCCGGCCCTCATCGACCGCTGGCGGGCCGACGGCAAGCATCGGGATTTCATCCGATACGATCGTCTCGAAGCCTACCGCGAGTTTGGAGGCATCCGGATCGAGGACGATGTTCTGATCACCGAGGGCGGCAATCGGGTCCTGGGCCCGAGCATCCCCAAGAGTGTGGCCGACGTCGAAGCGGCGATGGGGTAGGAGCGCGCCCCACCCGCCCATCCTCCCGAATTCGGAATTCGGAATTAGGAATGTCGCCCGCCCGGCCTCGGATTTCGAATTTCGGATTTCGAGTTTCGAGTTCCCAACCGCCCACCCCTGTGCCGGTCCGACGCCGTCCCCGTTCCCGTCCCCGTTCCCGAACCCGCGTCCGATTGTGGCCCATCGACAGGATGCACCTGCAGGAACAGCGGCAAGCTTGCTGTCCTGGGTGGGAGGGAGGGAACCCAAAACTCAAAACCAAGAACTCAAAACTGACGGAGAGGATGGGCGGGTGGGTGGTTTACCAGTCTGGCAGCGGTTTCTTGATCCAGGTCTCGATGATGTGTTGTCGGCGCTCCTCGAGGATCGGGTCTTCAGCGGGAATGGCCTGAGCACGGACCTCGAGGCCCTTGAAGGCTTTCCCCATGACAAATATCGCTGCGGCAGGCACCAGAATATAGATGAAGTCTCCGGGTCCGAGGATCTTTCGAAACAGCCCGACGGCAAAAAGCAGACCCGGAAGGGCGAGCAGCAGGATCTGCATCAAAGCGGCGTACATTTGGCGGGCCACCATGTGTTCGAAATCGACGATGTCCTGGTAGGTTCGAAAAGCGGGTGTGTCTCGAACGAACTGGCGGAGCAACCTTCCGTGGACGATGCCGTTGACCACGCCGGCCGCTGGGAGCAGGATCATCGCTCCGATGAGAACGGTTCGTGGGTCTCCAATGTTCATCTTCCCATTTTACGGCGAGCTCATCTCTCCGAGAAGAAATTCTCCACCTCGGCCACGGGATCGTCGAAAACCAGGGATGTAGGATCTCCGAAGGTCCACTCTTCGGGGAGGAGGCGCGCATAGCGTGGGTCGAGAAATCTCTTTCCCATCACAACGATCACGCCGCGGTCGTCGTCCGAACGAAGGAGCCGACCCGCAGCCTGCACGACCCGGGTGAGACCCGGCACCAGATAGGCGTAGGCAAAGCCGTGATCGTAGAACTCCTGATAGTAGCCTTTGAGAAGCTCACGTTCGAGGTTGTATTGAGGAAGCCCCGGCGAGACCACCATGACCTGTGACAGCATCTTGCCGGGGTAGTCCACACCCTCGGCGAAGATTCCTCCCAGCACTGCCAGCAGCAGGTGGGGCTTGCCGTTTCCCAGCGCCTCGAGAACCTCACGCTGCTCGGCGTCTGAGACCCCTGGTCGCTGGGCGACAACCGTGTGGTGGACGGGCGGCAGACGATCCTGTACTGCTTCGAGGAAGGCGTAGCTCGGGAAGAGGGTCAAGACGTTGGCCCGGGGGTGGGAGAGGCGGGCAATCCACGAGGCAATTCGATCGTAGTGAGCGGCCCGGCGGCGGTAGGTCGTGTCGACATCCGAGATTGCCATGACGAGGCGGTTCTCCGGGGGGAAGGGTGACGGCACGTACAGCTCGTCGGTTCGGTGGGCATCAAATCCGAGAAGATCGCGGTAGAAATCGAAAGGCTCGAGGGTGGCGGACATGGCGATCGCGCTTGCGCTGCCGTCAAGGATCTCGCCGACAAAACGGGACGCGTCGCGGCAAAATATCTTGAGCTTTCTACCTTCTTTTCCGGTGCGCGCCGCGATGTGGACAAATTCATCGCCGCCGAGCGCAAGCACACGGTGGAACCGTGTCAGGGAGAAAAAAACATCGAGCACCGGATCGTCGGCCATCCACAATTCGTGCTCGCGTTTGTAGAGGAAGTAGCTCAGGATGGCGCCGTCGAAGGCGATCCTCAGATCGGAGATCGCGTCTCCACGAAGATCGGCCGGCCCCTCATCGGGTCCGCCGTCCTCGAGACTCTCGTCGACCCGATTCCGGACCTCCTGGGTCAGCACGTCGACCAGCTCCGCAAGCTCGTCGAAGACGGCGTTCGACCGGGTCTCTAAGAATCGCCGCGCGCGATCGAGAATCTCGGTGGAGATCTCGGGAGAGTAGTACTCCCTGCTACGGTCCACCAGATTGTGTGCCTCGTCGACGATCAGGACCGCGTCACGAAGGGCGCCTTCGTGGAGCAGAGCGCGGAGGCCGATGGTGGGATCAAAGACATAGTTGTAATCACAGACAACGAGATCCACGTCCGGCAGCAGATCGAGGCTGACCTCGAACGGGCAGACCGTGTGCTCCTTGGCGGCTGCAAAAACACGATCCGGATCCTGGTGCTCGTCGCCATCGAGGAGGTTGGCGAGCAGTTTCGTCTGAACCAGCTTGAGACCGTAGTCCCGCGCATAGGGACAGAACTCCTCGTGGCAGATGATCTCGGTGTTGGCGCACATTTTCGATTTGGCGCGGAGTTGGAGGCTTCGGAAGAGCCCCTTCTGCATAGTTTTGGTCGTCTCGACAGCGATGCGTTGCTGGAGCGTTTTTGCGGTCAGGAAAAATACTCGCTGACCTTTTCCCAGTGCCGCGCGTACCGCGGGATGAAGGACCGCAGCGGTCTTTCCGCAGCCGGTCGGAGCGCGTACGAGCAGATGGCGGTGATCGACGAGGGCCTCAGAAACTGCGTCCCCGATTTCGGTTTGGACCGGGCGTGGCTGATGGTGGGGGAAGGGAATGGCCTCGGCCGCCATTCGAAGTTCTTCGAGACGCTCGAGGCGACGTTGTTCGCGCGATACGAGGCGATGTACCTGCTGACGGAGCCATGCCAGGACCTCCTCTGGCGTCCAGCTGATGTCTTCATCGCGCTCCTCATGGGAAACGATATCGACCAGAATCAGCCGCACAGCCGCCGGTCGATCGGCATCGGAAAGCATCAAAGCGTAGAGTGTTGCCTGGCGACGGTACCTGTCGAGACGCTCATCGGCATAGAGGTTGTGGAGATCTACGGCGAAATGGAGGGTTTTGATCTCGTCAACCCTGACCACCCGCTCGTCTTCGGTCACCACTCCATCGGCGCGGCCCGAAATCTCCACGTTCCAGCCATCGATCTCCATCTCGAAATGCGCGGGAACCTCGCTTTGAAATCCGGGTTCGGTCGACGCGAGATCTTCCTGAATCCGACGGTGGAGCTCGGACCCGATCCACAGTCGTGAGAGCCCGGTTCCGGTGAGGCCGATCGAACGCTGTGCCGGTTCGCCGAGCAGATCCCCGACGCCGGCGCGGATCGACCGCCCTTCGACATCGATCGAGACCGTCACGACTGACGGCGCCTGCGGCGACGAATTTCGACGACGAGCACAACGAATATCAACATCGCGGCTGCGGAAAAGGCAAGAGTGCTTGGCCGGGGTGGCCACCGATCACCGAGCCGTGGTTGGTAGCGCAGCTCGTGGTCGAAACGAACGCTGTCGACGACGCGCTCGAAGATCGGCGCGACAACGGTCGCCTGCGTCGCGTAGGTATAGCAGTGCAGCGTGAAGAGACCTCGTTCGGTGAGAAAGGACGCTGAGAGCACCGTGATGCTCGCCCCCCGCTCGATGCCGAGGGTGTTGGTGAGGCGGAGAAGGAACCGGCGATGGTCGAAGTACGCTTCGTCGAGCTCCAGGCTCTCGACCGGAGAGTCGCGTGTTCTTCGCATCTTCTCCGGTGGCGGCAGATGGAGATAGGGGCGATACCCGAGGCGTCCACTCTCGCGAATCTGGATGAGGATCTGCGGCAGCTCGACCTCGATCTCCGGGTCTCCCGGGCGAAAGCCGTGTCGGTAGAGCTCGGCGATGCGACCGCCGCTCATCTCGACGGTGTGCAGGCTGCTGAGCTCCAACTGATCCTCGGGGATCTCGTGCCATCCGATCGGGATTTCGAGCGTGACGTGGCCGTCGTACACGGTTTCCGTCCGGGTGTCATCGGTGGCCGACAACGCCACGGCCGTGCCTGAGATCAGGATGAGCGCGGGGATCGATTTCAGGTCTACCATCGACAGGGCAACAATATCACCTCGGAAGGCGCCTCAGTTTTCATCTCCAAATTGCGTCCAACTCCGAGCTGTCTGGCAGAATTGCCCTCCGCACAATATAATAGCCAGTGCTCGGGCCGGGTGCGGTGATTGTTGAAATGACCCGAACAGACCAGGTGAAAGGCGTGAGATGACCTCCGATATCGACTCACCAGAGCCGGTTCACGACCGTGAAACGCGTGGCGAACGCGAGATTGTCGATCTTCAGTTCAATACCCTTCGTGAATTTCGCCAGGAAATGGCGCCACGGCTTGCGGAAGATGGGATGTTTGTCAGCACCGACGCGCCCTTGCCTCGGGGTACTCGGGTTCGATTCCGGTTCCTCCTCCCCGAAAAGTTTGTTCTCGCCCATGGAGATGCGACGGTCGCCTGGCGCCGGACGAAGTCGACCCACCCTGAGGTAGAACCTGGCATGGCCCTATGGTTCGATGAGGTCGAAAAACGGAGCCAGGACATCATCCAGGAGCTGGTAGATATCCAAAAAACCAGCGGCGACGAAGTATTTGACAGCCGAAGGGGTGCGGGCGAGGTAGGGAATTTCGTGGCCAACGAGTTTGCCGGATCGTTCGTCCCGGCCTCCAATATTCCGGGTCGAGAGACCGAGTCGAAACCGGAAGCGCCGAAAATAGAGCGACCTGTGCCTGACGCAGTCGCTTCGTCGCACGACGCGCCTCAGGGATTGTCGTTCGAGGCACGGCAACGGCAGGAGACAGCGAGCGAAACGGGGCGAGGCGCCTCGCCCGCGGCGACGAGCGGTTTTTCGGCGCCGGAGCCTGCGGGGGGGGGTTCGGATAATTTCGAGGTCAGCTTGATGTCGGACGATGCCGAGAGCGACGAGACACCGCTCAGCCAGGCTGCGGGACCCGTCCCCGACATGTCGGTTGTTTTGCAGGACGCCAAGGCAAAGCCACGGCAGCGTCGGCTGTGGCCGTTTGCCGGCCTGACAGCCGTGGTATTCGCTGCGGCGGCGGTGTCCGTGTGGTGGTTTGTCTTCCGCCCCCAGAGTCAGGCAGTCCGAGAGGTCCATGAATCGGCGGAGGTGGTGCAGCCGGCGGCGGCGGTCGTGTTGTTGGACGATACTGATGCCGAAGAGGTCGCCAGACCGCCGGAATCTGATACGGCGCCGGCCCCCGAACCCACCGAGATCGTCGAGCAGGGGCCTCAGTCGCCGCCGCCGGCCGAAATCGCGCCCGCGAGTCGGGTCGTCGACGTGGATGCTGTCCGGTCGGGTGACGCAACGGTTGTGAGTATTCGGGGCGATGGCGGTTTCGATGATTCGCGCCTGCAGCTTTCCGTTCTGCCGGAACCGCCACGCGTCTTGGCCCGAATAGCGAGAATCGAGACCTACTACAGACCGAGCGAAATCGAGGTCGGTTCGCCAGAGCTCGTTCGGGTACGGGTTGGATATCATCCGGAAGATAATCCACCGAAGCTCTACGTGGTGCTCGATCTGGCCGACGACACGGTGGTCGTTCGAGAATCCTCGGTCTCGGGCGAGATGATCCGAATCGTTGTCGGTCGAGAGTGAGAGCGGGTCAGGGTCCGTCAGATCCTTCAACATGAAAACGGCGTGTTGCTTCTTTGCGTCCGATCTCCACGGAAACGCCGATCGCTACCGCGCGCTCTTTGCGGCGGCGATGGAGGAGCAGCCGCGGGCGATTTTCCTCGGTGGCGACCTTCTGCCGCACCACTGGGCCATTCGTCGCGGCTCCGGTGATCTCATCGCCGAGACCATCGAGCCTGGGGTGCGGTCACTGCGGGAGCGTTTTGGCGACGGCGCACCAGCTGTCTTTGTCATCCTCGGCAACGATGACGATCGGGCGAGCGAGGATATTTTGGTCGATGGTCATCGCCGAGACCTCTGGACCTACGCGCACGAACGTTGGTCGATACTGGACTCGCGACCGGTCCTCGGCTACTCCTATGTTCCACCGACCCCTTTTCTGCTCAAAGACTGGGAACGTTACGACGTCTCGCGTTCGATCGATCCGGGTTGCGTTTCGCCTGAGGATGGGCAGCGCACCGTACCGGTTGATCCCGATGCGGTCCGATACGGAACCATCGCGTCCGATCTCGAACGGCTTTCTGAGGGCCGCGACTTCGATCAAGCCATCCTCCTGTTCCACTCACCACCCTACCGGACGGCTCTCGATCGTGCAGCACTCGACGGGCAAGTGGTGGATCACGTGCCGCTCGACGTGCACGTTGGAAGCATCGCGATCCAGAGGTTCATCGAGGCGCGGCAGCCGCTGCTGACGCTGCACGGACACATCCACGAGGCGCCGAGGCTGACCGGCGAATGGCGGGTGCGGATAGGTCGGACCCACTGTTTCACTGCCGCCCATGACGGACCGGAGCTGGCCCTCGTCCGGTTCGATCTCGATGACCTTGAAAACGCCACCAGGGAGCTCCTGTAGGGCAGGCGAAACGTCCGAACGTTCGATCGTTAAACGTCGTGATCTGGGTGGGTGGCTTGCTCGGCGAGGTCCACGAGGATCTCGACGGCGAGATTGGTGATTTCTTCGAGAGTGTCCGGGTCGAGGTGCTCGGCACGGTCGTTGGCGGAGTGGACGGACATCGTTGCGCGGCCGAGGGAACCGCTCGACAGGGTCAGACACGGCACCTCTCGGTGGGCGAAGGGAATTGCGTCGATGCCGATTCCCGGCAGCATCAGGATCCCCCGGGGTTTGATACCCATGCGTTTCGCCGCGCGGCGGGCGGCGGCCGACATTTCCGGCGAAAAGAGTTTGCCGAGCCCGAAGCGCTCGATCAGCACCGTGCGTCCGGGAGCGCCCGCGCCGTCGAGGTTGATGCAATAAACCGGGCGGTCGGTGGTGTGTAGATTCGCGTCGAGCCAGCGCATGGCGCCGACCATGTGGTCCTCCTCGGCGCCGGGCGAGAGCACGATGAGCTCGATATCGTTCGGCAGCACGCCGACGAGCCGCCTTGCCGCCGCGAGCACGATCGCCACCGAACCGGCGTTGTCGACACCGCCGGGAGACCGATTGCCGCTTTTCATCGTCGACAGGACGAGCGCGGCCGCCGCGGAAAGAGAACCGAAGACCGGTGCCAGCCAGTCGGCACCCCAGAAGTCGCTGGAAATCAATCCGGCGAGCGCCATCGACATCAGTGCCAGTGCGCCGATGATGGCGGAGATGGTGAGACCCATCCGAAACGGAAAACTCAGGCTCTGTGACTTGCTGTCGTGATGAGCCATGAGCATCAGGGTCATCCGCGGTTCGGCCACGCCACGG
>CBDTWX010000200.1:0-9404 GCA_965364305.1 uncultured Thermoanaerobaculia bacterium | reverse complement strand
CAGCAGGTCGCGCGGTCCATTGCAGAAACCATAAAGCAGTTCGGCGGCCTGAACATCATCATCAACTGCGCCGGCGTCGTCCATGTCGGACCGCTGCACGAATATGCCGAGGAAGAGTGGGACTATCTCAACGGCGAGGAAGCTCTGAGCGTGCAGCTCTACAAGGCCTCCACCGCCAATCTGCTGGCGATGATCGACGACGCCAAGGCCGAGATCACCGACATCCAGAATCTCCCGGACAGCGAAGGTCTGCAGATCAACATCTATCGCGACGACTCAGCCGATGTTCGCAACGGCCTCACCGAGCTGCGAAACACCGGCCTCCTGGGCGGCGCACTCGCGGTGCTCTTCATGTACCTCTTTCTCCGCCGGTTCAGAAGCACCCTCCTGGTGGCCATCGCCATCCCCGTCTCAGTTGTCGTCACCTTTGTCTTCATGTATCTGTCACGCCAGGCGGGCTGGACCGATCTCACCCTCAACATCATGTCGCTGATGGGCCTCATGCTCTCCATCGGCATGCTGGTCGACAACTCGATCGTCGTCATCGAGTCGATCTTCCGCCACCACGAGGATCTCGGCGAGGACGCCACGGCGGCCACCTTGCACGGCGCTTCGGAGGTCGCGCTGCCGATCGCCGCCTCGACCCTGACCACAGTGTGTGTCTTCCTGCCGATGGTCTTCATCTCGTCGGGCGGGCGCTTCGCATTCTTCATGACCAACATCGGTCTCACCGTGGTGGTGGTGATGGCAGCCTCTTTGTTGGTCTCGGTGACGGTGGTGCCGATGGTTGCCGCCAGGCTGCTCAAGGGCGAGCGCGTGCGCGAAGGGCGAACGTGGAACCGATTTACCGAAAGCTATGCTCGTTCGCTGAGGTTTACGCTGCGCCATCGACTCTCTTTCGGCGCTTTCGTGATCTTGGCCTTGGTCGGCTCGTGGCACCTCTATCAGAACATCGAACGCTCCTTCTCCACGTCGTCCTTCGAACGCCAGCTGGATATCCTGGTGGATACACCAAAGAGCTACTCGGTTGACCAGAAGCGAGCCCTCTACGACGAGGTCTTCTCGGTGCTCGACGGCCGGCGCGAAGAGCTCGAGATCGACAACATCACCCACACCTTCCGCCGCGGCACCGGGCGTTCGCGCGGATGGTCGAGGGACAACCGCTTCAGCATCTACCTGGTCGACGAGGAGCAGAGCCGGCTTGACACCGGCGAGATCCGCGACCGCATCGAAACCTCGCTGCCGACCTATCCGGGGGTCACCTTCACCTTGTCCCGATCGCGCCGCGGCCACAGCGGCTCCGGCTCGTCGGTCGAGGTCCAGCTGCGCGGCGACCGCTTCGAGATCCTCGAGCTCTTCGCCCAACGAGCGGTCAGTGCGTTGAGGGACCTGCCCGGTATCCGCGACGCCGATTCGTCGCTCGAGAGCGGTGACGAGGAGGTCCTGGTGAGACCGGACCGCGAACGCATCTTGGCGGCCGGGCTCTCGTCGCAGAACGTGGGCCAGAGCGTATCTTCAGCCCTTTCATCGCGCGCGGTGGCATATTTCGAGGTCGAGGACCGCGAGCTCGATGTCGTCGTGCAGCACCGTGAACAGGACCGGCAAAACCTCGACCAGCTCAAAAAACTGCCGCTCGCCTTCGGTGACAGCAAGCTCACCATCGGCGCGGTGGCCGACTTCGAGACAGCTCCCGGTGCACGATCCATCGAGCGCATCGACCGCCAGTCCACACTCACCATCACCGCCGACACCGCCTCGGGGACGCCGTCCTTCGTGGCGCAGCGGATGGCGCAGGGAGCCGTGGCGTCCCTCAACCTGCCCGCCGGATACGAGGTCGTCGAGGGCGAGGACTGGATGCGGGGTGAGCAGGATGCAGGCGACGCGCTGTTCCTCCTCGCATTCGCCCTGGTCCTGATCTACATGGTGATGGCATCACTTTTCGAGAGCTTCGCGCAACCGTTCACCATCATGTTTTCGGTGCCGTTCGCCTTCATCGGTGTCGGTCTGATCATGACCTTTGCCGGCCAGGCGCGGTCCTCGAGCTCCGACATGGGCCTCATCATCCTGGCCGGAATCGTGGTCAACAACGCCATCGTCCTGGTCGACCACATCAACAGGCTGCGCCGTCAGGGTCTGCCGCGAGATGAGGCCATCGTCCTCGGCGGACGCCACCGGCTCCGCCCGATCCTGATGACCGCCATGACCACGGTCCTCGGCCTGTCACCGATGGTGGCCGGCTACTTCCTGCCGAGCGTCTTCGGCGCACCCGATGGACGGGCGGCCTTCTGGGCGCCGGTCGGTCTGGTCATCCTCGGTGGCTTGATCACCTCGACCTTTCTGACGGTGATGGTCATTCCCACCGTCTACTCGTTGATCGACGACCTCTCGGTCTTTGTTCGTCGCATCGCATCCCACGTAATCCACGGCCCCTCGAATCCCGTACCCGTACCCGTACCCGTACCCGAAAAGACCGTGGCACAGGCAGACACCACTCAACGGAAGAAACAATGAAAACACTCTCCACAGCACTCATCGCTCTCCTCACCCTCTCCGCCTGTGGCGGCACCGGCGACGCCGAGAGGCGCGAAGGAGGCGACCGACGGGCGGCGATGATGGGAGGCTCGATGGGCTCGGGTCAGCCGTCGGCAGCGGTGCCCGTCAAGGTCGAACCGGTGCCGCGCCGTTCGATCTCCCAGTATCTCGAAACCAACGGCACGCTCGAGGCCGAGAACGAGGTCGACCTCGTTGCCCGAACCTCGGGTCCGGTGACAGAGATCCTGACCGAGGAAGGACAGATGATCCGCTCCGGCCAGTTGATCGCGAGAATCGACGAGCGCGAGGCGCGAAACCAGGTCGCCATCGCGACCGTAGCTCGCGACGAGGCTCAGCTTGCCTTCAATCGCACCAAGAGCTCGTGGGACGAGGGGCTGGTCAGCCGTGAGGCCTACGACACCGCCCTGTCGCAGCTCAGCTCGGCCACCGCCCAGCTCGAAAGCGCCGAGATCCAGCTCGCCTACACCGAGATCCGTGCACCATTCGATGCGCTGGTGGTGACCCGAAACATCAAGCTGGCCCAGTATGTCACTCCGGGCACGACGCTCTTTCGCATCTCGGACTTCACGCCGCTGCTGTGCCGGGTCGAGGTGCCGGAGAAGGACCTGCCACGAGTCCGCGATGGGCAGCCGGCCCATCTGCGGGTCGGGGCCTACCCAGGCGAGACGTTTACAGCCGCGGTGGCCCGGATGCGTCCGACCGTCGACCCGGCCACCGGCACATTCACCGTGACCCTCGAGGTCGACGGCCGGAGGAAGCTCCGTCCCGGGATGTTCGCCTCGGTGTACCTGCAGACCGACACCCACGATGATGCCCTCGTCATCCCGAGGGACGCCCTCGTACTCGACTCGCTGGGCGACACCGTCTACATCAAGGACGGAGACGTCTCGGCGAGGCGCGAGGTGCGTCTGGGGCTCCGCGACGAGGACTCGGTGGAGATCCTCGAGGGACTCGACGAGGGTGATCTCTTGATCGTTATTGGCCAGGATGGTCTGGCGGACGGGACCCCGGTTTCGGTGCTCGGCGAGGAGACCCGCGTGGCTGCCGCCTCGTCCGGAGAGGCCGAAGGCGGACCACCGCCAGAAGCGATCGAGGCGATGCGCCGGAGGATGGCCGAGCGAGGGATGTCCGACGAGGAGATCGACCAGCGATTGCAGCAGGTTCGCGAGGGCGGTGGTCAGGGCGGCATGGGCCAAGGCGCCGGCGGCAGGCGGGGCGGTATGGGTTCGGGCGAGGGTGGCGAGATCCCACCATTCATGGCTCAGCGAATCAAGGAGGCGTCGCCGGAGGAGCTCGAGCGCATCAAGGAGCGGATGCGGCAGTTCGGCATGTCGGACGAGCGTATCGACGAGGTCATCACCCGGCTCCGTGGCAACGGCGGCAGCGGCTCGTGAACCACGGAGACATGAAAGCATGAAGATCGTCGATCTCTCCATCCGGCGGCCGGTCACGGTCTTCATCTTCTCCGTGGCGGCGATCGTCTTTGGCATCGTCGCGTTTCGCAATCTCGCGGTCAATCTGCTGCCGGACATCAGCTACCCGTCCCTCACCGTCCGCACGACCTACGAAGGCACTGCGCCGGTGGAGATCGAGTCGCTACTCACCCGGCCCATCGAAAACGCTGTCGGGGTGGTCAACAACGTCGTCCGCGTGACCTCGTCGTCACGGGCGGACGTGTCCGAGGTGACCCTCGAGTTCGCCTGGGACACCAACATGGACTTCGCCGCCCTCGATGTCCGGGATCGACTCGACAGGGTCCGCCTGCCGTCGGATGCGGAGCTGCCCGTGCTGCTGCGTTACGACCCGTCGCTCGACCCGATCATGCGCATCGGCGTCCATGGATCGAACGAGCTCGCCCGACTGCGCTTCCTCGCAGAGGAAGATCTCAAACGCTCTTTCGAACGAATCGAGGGCGTCGCAGCGGTCGTGGTGTCGGGCGGCCTCGAGGAGGAGATCCAGGTCGAGCTCGACGAACGTCGGCTGGCGGCGCTCGGTCTGTCGGTCGGTCAGGTTGCGAATAGGCTGGCGGCCGAGAACGTCAATATCACCGGCGGCACCCTGCGCGACGGCCACACCGAGTATCTGGTCAGGACGCTCAACGAGTTCGTCCGCGCCGAAGATATGCAAAACATCGTCGTGCGTCGGACGGGTGACGCCATCGTCCGCCTTTCCGATGTGGCTCGGGTCTTTACCGGCCACAAGGAACGAGAGATCATCACCCGCATCGACGGGGCCGAATCTGTCGAGCTTGCGATCTACAAAGAGGGCGGCTCCAACACCGTGACGGTATCGAACGCGGTCACCGCGCGCCTCGACACGCTCCGCGCGGAACTCCTGCGGATCAACCCTGCGCTCAAGACGGACATCATCACCGATCAGGCGCGCTATATCCGTCAGGCGGTCCGCGAAGTCCTCGAGACCGCGTTTTACGGTGGACTGCTGGCTATTCTGGTCCTCTATCTCTTTCTGCGATCGATCAAGAAGACCCTCATCATCAGTGTTTCGATCCCGGTTTCGGTGGTCGCCACGTTCTTCCTGATGTACGTCGCCGACATCTCGCTCAACATCATGTCGCTCGGCGGTCTGACCCTCGGAGTGGGGCTGCTCGTCGACAACGCAATCGTCGTTCTAGAGTCGGTGCAGCGAAAACGCGACGACGGATTGGACGAGGTAGAGGCGGCCCGCGTGGGCACGTCCGAGGTCGGCCGCGCGATTACGGCCTCGACTCTGACCACGATCTGCGTCTTCGTGCCGATAGTCTTCGTCGAGGGCGTCGCCGCCCAGCTCTTCCGCGATCAGGCCCTAACGGTAGCCTTCTCGCTGGTGGTATCGCTGGTGGTCGCTCTGACCCTGATCCCCATGCTGGCCTCACGCGAGTTCCGCCCCGAGCAAACCTCGGACCCGTCGAGCGCTGCCGACGGCACCCCTGCGCCGCTGCGATGGCTGAGCTCGGCGATCTTCTTCGTCACCACCCGGCTGCTTCGAGCCGTCATCGGCACCTCGAAGGCCATCGGGAAACTCTCCGCGGAATTGGCCCGTCCCCTTCTCGACCTTTTCGACAGGTCTCTTGAAACGACGGGTGATCTCTACTCGCACGCCATTGAAGGCGTCCTCAAGAGACCGGTGGTGGTGGTGACCGTGACGATTGCCCTCCTCGCCGGCAGCTTCGGGATCTTTCGAACACTCGGTTCGGAGCTGATCCCCGAGCTCATTCAGGGAGAGTTCTTCGCCGACATCGAGCTTCCGCCAGGCACCCGACTCGAGGTCACCGACCGGCGATTGCAGGATCTGACCACGGCGGCGGAGACCATCAAAGGCTCGCGCACGGTCTATACGATTGCCGGAACATCCAATGAACAGGGCGGCACCGCCGGAGAGCTTCGCGAGTACCTTGGCCAGATCACCGTCACCCTCGATCCTCCCGTGTCGCGCGAGTCCGAGGACGCGGCGATCGCCCGAGTCCGTGAGGCCATTCATGCGGACAACGCAACCCTCGGCAACCGCGAGAAGTCGCCTGAAAGCGGCGCCCGTCACGCCATCGTGGCTCGGTTCGGTCGCCCCTCGTACTTCAGCTTCAAGACCGCCATCGAGGTAGAGATCCGGGGCTTCAACCTCCAGCTCCTCGAACGACTCGCCGATGACGTGGTGACGCGGATGCGGACGATCGACGGTCTTGCCGACATCAGCTCTTCGACCGAGGGCGGCCATCCCGAGCTCCAGATCCACCTCAACCGCGACCGCCTCGCTGCGTATGACCTCGGGGTTGCCGACGTGGCATCGATCCTCAGATCCATGGTCCAGGGCGAGGTGGCAACCGACATCACGCGATCCGACCGCACGGTCGACATTCGTATCCGCGCCGCCGAGAAATACCGCGCCTCGGCCACGGCTCTCGAAAACCTCACCGTGACCCATGTCGGCTCGACACCGATCCCGCTGACCGCCGTTGCTGATGTGGTCGAGCTCGAGGGCCCGGCGGAGATCCGCCGAGCAGACGGAACCCGCGTCGCTCGCATCACTGCCAACCTTGCCGGCCGCGATCTTGGATCGGTCAGCGCCGATGTCCAGCGCCTCCTCGAGTCCATCAACTGGCCCTCGGGCTACGATTGGCGACTCGGCGGCCAGGAGGAGGAGATGGCGACGTCCTTTCGCTCGATGCGGCTCGCCTTCGGCCTCGCGGTCTTCATGGTCTACCTGGTGATGGCCTCTCAGTTCGAAAGCCTGCTCCACCCCTTCGTGATTCTCTTCTCGGTGCCCTTTGCGGTCATCGGAGTGCTCGCCACCATGTTTCTCTTCGGCGTCACCATCAGCGTGGTGTCGCTGATCGGTTTCATTCTGCTGGCTGGAATCGTGGTCAACGACGCCATCGTCCTGGTCGACTATGCCAACCAGCTCAGGCGGCAGGGCATGAGCAAGCTCAAGGCCCTGGCAAAGGCCGGCCGAATCCGGTTGCGACCGATTCTCATGACGACCGCGACCACGGTCTTCGGCCTGCTGCCGATGGCCCTCGGTCTCGGCGAAGGCGCCGAGCTCCGCACCCCGATGGCGCTGACCGTCATCGGCGGTATGATCACCTCGACGCTCCTGACCCTTCTCGTGGTGCCGGCGGTCTACACGGTCCTCGATCGGAGGGCATAGACGCCGCCGAGCCCCCCCCTTCCCGTGCCCGTCTCCGTCTCCGTCTCCGTCTCCGTGCCCGATTCGACAAATACTGGATGCTGGATCCGCCCTCCCACGCGACCCGAGAAGCCCGCAGATCACGCAGATTGACGCAGATCCCACCCACCCACAGAGACACAAAGGCGCGAAGACACCCTGGCTTTTCCCGAGCGAGGCCTCGGGCTGGATTCAGGCGAGCTTCAATCAACCACAGATAAGTCACTCAATCTCAATAACGGATCTCGAAGAGAGAACCCCGGCGCCAGCGTCACGTACAATCTCTGACGGGCCTCGACCCGATCTTCGCTGGGGTGACTGAATGATCAACAGACTCGCCGCAGCCTTGCTGGCTGTGGTCATCTCGATGCCTTCGCTGATCGCCGCCCAGGAACCGTATCCAACCAGCGATGACCGCCCGGAGCCTTTCCAGATCCCCCGCGTCAATCAGCGGATCGACGTCGACGGCGTTCTCGACGAACCGGCATGGCAGCGGGCCTGGACGATGTCTCTCGACTACGAGGTCCATCCGGGCGAGAACACGCCCGCCCCGATACGCACCGAGGTCTTTGTGATGCACGATAACTCACGACTCTATGTCGGTTTTCGTGCTCACGACCCCAACCCCGGGGCGATAAGAGCTCATCTCACGGATCGAGACCAGGCCTGGTCCGACGACTGGGTTGGAGTGGTCCTCGATACCTTCAACGACGAGAGGCGTGACTACCTCTTCGTGGTCAACCCGCTTGGCGTTCAGATGGACAACATCGAGGTCGAGGCGAGCGGCGGTACGCCCTGGGACGGGATCTGGAAATCGGCGGCGACCATCACTGAATGGGGCTGGTCGGCCGAGATGGAGATCCCGTTCTCCACCCTTCGTTTCCAGCGCAGCATCGAACCGCAGATCTGGGGCTTCGACGCCATCCGCGGTTACCCCCGCAACGTTTCTCACCAGATGGGCGCCTTCCCGAGGGACCGCAGCAACAACTGCTACCTCTGCCAGGCCCACAAGATCGAGGGCTTCGCCGGCGTCTCACCCGGGCGTAACATCGAAATCGTACCGACACTCACCGCGTCCCGGACCGATCTCCGAGAGGACCTCCCGGAAGGTCCCCTGGAGGAGGGCGATCCCGACATCGAGCTCGGACTCACGGCGCGCTGGGGGATCACTCCCAACCTCACGCTGAGCGGCACTGTCAATCCCGACTACTCGCAGGTCGAGGCCGATGCACGCCAGCTCCAGGTCAACCGGCCGTTCGCCATCTTCTTCCCCGAGCTGCGTCCCTTTTTCATGGAGGGCGCGGACTTCTTCGACACCTTGATGAACGTCGTCTACACCCGCGTGATGCGCGATCCCTCCTGGGGACTCAAGCTGACCGGAAAGGAGGGCGCCCACACGGTAGGCGCCTACGTGGTCGACGATGAGATCACGAATCTCATCCTGCCGGGAAGCCAGAGCTCGGATTTCACGGTGCTCGACCAGGGCAACAGGGCCACCGTCCTGCGCTACAAGTACGATTTCGGCAACCGTTTCACAGTCGGTGGACTGTTCACCAACCGTGACGGAGCCGACTACCTCAATCGGGTCGCCGGGTTTGACGGCGATCTCCGCATCACCCCGAAAGACCGCGTGTGGGTGCAGATCCTGAAATCGAGCACCCGTTACCCGGGGGAGGTCGTCGAGGAATTCGATCAACCCGCGGAGACCTTTGACGACTGGGCAGCCCAGCTGTACTACAGCCACTCGACCCGCACCTGGGGGTGGTGGGCCATCTTTTCGGATGTCGGCGAAGACTTCAGGGCCGATCTCGGGTTCATGCCCCAGGTGGACGTCAAGCATCGCGAGGTCGGTCTCGGCCGCCAATGGAACGCCACCGAGGAGAGCTGGTACTCGCGGCTCGACCTCAAGGCCAAGGTGGAAGACACCGTCGATCAAAGCGGCTTCCTGCTCTTCCACGAAGATGTCGTCCAGTTCACGGTCGAAGGTCCCCTCCAGTCACACTCTGTCATCAGAGTGAGGAACGCCCGCGAGGGTTACAGCGGCTTGGAGTTCGACGTCGACCAGATCCGGCTCCACGGGTGTTCCAAACCCAACGCCCACAGCCACGTCTGGCTGAACATCACGGCCGGTGACGCGATTGACTACGTCAACACCAGACCCGGCGAGGTCCTCAACATCACCGGCGGTTTCTGGT
>CBDTWX010000199.1:0-9408 GCA_965364305.1 uncultured Thermoanaerobaculia bacterium | reverse complement strand
GGATCCACGGCAGGAGCTGCCAATCGCCCCGCACCCAACGATGGCGACGGCGGGCCGCCACCTCGTAGTTGGTGGGGAACTCCTCGAAGAGATCCACATCGGTCAGCAGCCCCGCACGGGCGAACACACCCTCGAAAAGATCGTGGCTGAGGAGTGCGTTCTCCGGGACCTTGTCCCTCAGCGCCGCCTCGAAGACGTCGACGTCGTAGATCCCCTTCCCCGTGTAGGACCCCCCCTCGAACAGGTCCTGATACACGTCGGACACCGCCGCCGCGTAGGGGTCCACGCCCCCGGGGCCCGACACGATCCGTTGGTAGGTCGTGCTTCGGGGGCCGGTCGGCAACGACGGCGTGATCCGCGGCTGCAGAATCCCGTAGCCGTCGATGACGCGCCCCTTCTGCGGGTCGTATCGAGGCCGGTTGAACGGGTGCGCAATCGACCCGATCAATCGGTAGGCGGCCCCTTTGGGTAGCCGCGTGTCGGCATCCAGGGTGATGACGTAGCGAACCCCGTGCGGCACCGTGGGCGGCTGTCCGTCGATCGAGATGAACGTGGTGTCCGTGGCGCCGCGAAGAAGACGGTTCAGCTCATGAAGCTTCCCTCGCTTCCTTTCCCATCCGATCCACTTGCCCTCCCCCTCGTTCCACAGGCGCCGGCGATGCAGCAGCAGGAACCGCTTCCCGCCCCCAGGCGGGCCCACGTACTTTTCGTTGAGGCGCGCGATACCTTCGGTCAGGGCGGCCAGGAGCGCATCGTCTCCTGGCATGTGCTCCCGGCCGGCGTCCCTCCAGTCGGAAAGAAGTGCAAAGTGGAGATGCCCTTCGGAATTCGCCAGGTAGTGCACCTCGAGCCGCTCGACCTGCTCTTCGACGTCGGCTTGGCTGGTGAGAAACGTGGGCACGACGACCACGGTTCGAAGCTCCGGAGGCACTCCCTTTGAGAGATCGAGCTTGGTGTGCAACCTCGGTGAAACGAGAAACGTCACCAGCCGATTGACCAGCGATACCGCGATCTCCGATGCGGGCGCGAGACCCAGGATTCCCAGCAGGACAACGACCCCAAGGCTCGCCCCGGCAGTCCAGGTAAGGAATAGAGGACCGGAGATCAGGACGGCGGTGAGGGTGGCGATAACTCCAAGGTATCCGCCGATCGCATGGGCGCGATAGAAGCGGCGGAGCCGGATCCGCAGGGGGACACGAAAGCCCAAGCGCTGCTCGAAAACCAGCCTTCCCTGAGACAAGAGGTGGTACGCCGGGTATTCCTCGGCACGCCGAGAAGCCCCGGGAAGTCCCCGGCCACTCTCCGGGGCGGCGAGCACGGCGTCATCCGACGGCCCCCCGCCGGAGCGATCCTCCTGTTGGTTTTCCCGGCCCGCGCTGCGCGCCAGGTGCAAGGCCTTTCGCGCAACCTCGAGCTCCGAGTGCCCCGAACCTCGGGAGAGCAGCTCGATCTGGGCCCGGCACACGCTCCGTGTCTCGGAATCCAACTCCACGAAGCCGGGGACGGCACGGAGGACTTCGTCCACCAGGCTGACGAACTCGAAAAAGTCGGTCCAGTCGATAGAAGACATCCATTGCATGCTGGTGATGATGTTGCGGACCGTGACGTTGGCCGCGCCCTGGGCATGTTGCTCCCGCGCAACCACCTCATCTGCCGACGTCCCCTGGGCGCTGAGCTTCTCGTTGAGCCAGTCCAGCGCCGGCAAGATGGAAGGGTCCTGGTCGCGAAGTCGCTGGAAGAGTTGCATGGCGAAAGCGTCGACCAGCGGGGTGTCGCCCACGCGCCGCAGAACATCCTCCGCCTGTTCCACCTGTCTACCGCTCAGGCCCAGCAGGCGGTCCGCCACTTCGTCGGCCCTGGCTCGCGCTTGACGGGAGCGGACGATCAGCTGCGACAACCGCCGCAGGTTTTCCACGAGTGCCACGCGGAGGTGGATGGCGATCGCCCACCCCTCGCCGATGGTGAGCGGCTGGACTCGCTGATAGGCTCGGGCAAACGGCTGCAGCGTTCCGAGCTGGAACCGGCTGTCTGTATGGGCAACGTATGCCCAGGCCAGCCCGTAGACCCGCGGGTGTCCTGCGAGGTGACCCTCGGCGATCTTGGGCAGCAGGCGGTAGTAGCTTTTCGGGAGGTGGTCCCGGATATCCCGGATCTGTTCGTCGACGGTATGGAAGTTATCGAGGAGCCACTCCGCGGCCGGTGTGATCTCCTTCTTCTCCCGCACCGTCTCGGCAATGTCCCGGTATGCGGCCAGAAGAACCCTCGCGTTGTCGTCGATCCGGGCGAGGAGATTCCGTCCTTTGGAGGGCTTTTCGATAGCGCGCTGCGCCGCGGCCAAGCTCTCGGCGTGTTGCTCCAAGCGCTCCAGGCCGAAGATCTCGGCGCGGATCGGCTCTTCCCGCAACGGTGGAGCAACGATGACAGTGTCGGTGGAGTTCACTCCCAATTGCCGTTCCGGGACACCTCAGGTCACGGCGAGAGACCCTATTCCTTTTCCATCTTCTGCTGCCAGCCGTTCAGGGTCTCTGCAGCTAGTTCGCGGCGTCCGATACCGAAGGCGATGGCCACAGCAACTGCGATGGCGATCAGGATCTCCGGACCCTGGTCGAGGGCGAACTCCTTGAGGCGAACTACCAGCTCTTGCATGACCCCTCCTCGCCCTGGGTGCTGCTTTGCATCAGCAACCCGCCGACGAGAATCTGTCGGCGCGGGCTGTTCACAGATGCGATATGCAGCCATCGTGCCACCAGAGAGAAGCTCGTGTTTTCAGTGAATCGCGAGACGGACGAGAGCTCTGGTAAATTGTCGATTCGGTCAGAATGAGGCAGTATTCCATCATTCTGATCGAGATGCCGGTGCTCGTGCAAGCTCTGTATCAAAAAGAAGTTCGAAGCCGAGCGACGCGTCCAGGAAGCGGCGCGACACCTTGCGGGTGAACAGCACGAGCGTCGCGCCAGCTCCGCTCAGGCCCCACGTGCCCAGGGTCGCGATCAGGGCCTGGACCAGGGGGCTGAGATCAGCAAAACCGCTCATCGGTCACGCGAATCCCGATCTCTTCTGATCACCACCGTTCCCTTCGTCTCTCGTTGGGGTTACTGGCACAGAGCGGCACGAACCTCAGACAGGTTGTCCTCGATTCCGACGACTCGGTGCTACGAGATGAACGCACAGGCGCGGTCGGTGGCATCCTCGGCGCGGGCGAGGTCGCCGGTCAACGCGGTGCCGAGCTCGATCAGGCGATGTCGCAGCTCGCGCCGACCTCCTTCCAGACCGACACAGACAAGGCGCGGTAGCTCCGCGCCACGGGTCGCCAGCACCTGGAAATAGTCTCCGTTGGCGTCCGACCCCTCGGACAAGGGCACCACAAGGAGGTCGACCCGCTGTGCGATCGCCCGCAGATACTGACGCAAGCGTGCCTCCGGCTCGACCAGTGCGTCGATCATCGCGAGACCCTCCTCACCGAGCAGGAAAAGCTGGTCGCAGGTCGTCTCGAACTGCACGCCGAGCTCTCGAAAGAGCCCCTCGAGCGACCGGCGAAGCCGCCCCTGCTCGACAATCGGAGCGAGCGCCACGGTCGGGGCGCTGTCGGCGCACGCCTCGAGCTTGGCCGGCGCATAGCCCGACCATTGCAGCGCCCGGCGCCAGGCAGCGCCAGCGAACCAGTGGCGGAACCTGGGCGTCCAGCGCCGTACGAGATCGAGGCCGACGGCCTCGCGGGCCAGCTCGCGCAGCGCCGTCTCGATCGCCGCCCGGTCGAGCAGCAGAGTGCTGCGAAACTCCGGGCGCAGACGCCGGTGCAGGAGGCGTAGCCGCTTGCGCGCCTGTGCGGCCAGCCGCCCGACGGCGGCCCGTTCCCGGGGCGAACCGACGGCGGCGCGCTCGGCCAGCGCCTCCACTCGACCGTACGCTTCAAGGGCCTCGGCCCGGAAGGCGTGGGCGGCGAGCATCTGCTGCGTGAAGCGTTGGAAATGCCACCCCTTGATCGTCATTCGCGCCGCTTCTGGGAAACGAGACGGGTGGGTGAGGACAATCCGGGCGAGGAACTTCGCATAGGCCGGGCCCTGGCGGGAGAGGAGCTGGAGCCAGACCGAGCGAAAGAAACCCATGATCTCGGCGCGGGTCGTTCTGCGGCGTCGCGGTGGCCGGGAGCCGAGCCTCGCAAGCAGCGTCTGGCAGCGCGCAAAGTAGCTCTCGAGCCGCGGACCGTACAGCGCCGACAGGACCCGGCGGTAGCCTTCGATCAGCACGTCGCGATCGAGCTCGGGCTCGAAGTTGAGGGTGATCTCCACATTGTTGCCGGTTGATTCGAAAAGCAACCGACCCTCGCGCTCGAGCCTGGTGTAAAGGTGACTGCCGCGCAGTGCGGTCAGCAGCCCGACCATCGCGATCGGGATTCCGGCCCGCTCGACGAAGTCGATCTGGGCGTCGAAGACCTCGGGACCGTCACCGTCGAGCCCGAGAATGAAGCCGCCGGTCACCTCGAGCCCCTTGTTCTGGATCCGGCGCACGGCCCGCAGCAGATAGTCGTCCTCGCCGCGCACCGTGTTCTGCAGCTTGTGGGTCCGGCGCAGCGTTTCAGGGTTCGGGCTCTCGATGCCGAGGAAGACCATCGAGAATCCCGCCTCGACCATCCCGTCCAACAGCGTGTCGTGCTTGGCCAGGTCGACGCTCGCCTCGGTAAAGAGATCGAAGGGGTAGCCGCGCTCTCGTTGCCAGGAGGCGACAACGGGCAGCAGGCGCATCGCCTCGCGCCGGTTGCCGATGAAGTTGTCGTCGACCAGAAACACCGAGCCCTGCCAGCCGAGCTCGTACAGCAGGTCGAGCTCGGCAAGCATCTGGGCGTTGGATTTGGTGCGCGACACGCGGCCGAAGAGCTGGGTGATGTCGCAGAACTCGCAGTCGAACGGGCAGCCCCGAGAAAACTGGAGCGCCATGGAACCGTAGGCATCGAGATCGATGAGATCGAAACGTGGCACGGGCGTGATCGTGATCGCAGGCCTCGCCTCCGGCCGGTACACAGGCTCGGCCACGCCTTCCTGCCAATCGGAGAGGAAGCGCGGGAATGTCTCCTCGACCTCGTCAAACAGGAAGTGATCGGCGCCGGTGATCTCGGCAGAGAATGAGGTTGGATGGGGCCCACCGACGGCAACTGGCTTGCTCATCGTGCGGCAGCGCGCCAGCACGTCGCGGAGTGACCGCTGCTGAGCAACCATGGTCGATGTGAGGATGAGATCGGCCCACGCGAGGTCCTCGTCCTTCAGCGGTAGAACGTTCATGTCCACCAGGCGCAGCTCCCAGGTTTCCGGAAACATCGCCGCCACGGTCAGGAGCCCCAACGGCGGCATCGGCGCCCGCTTCCCCAGGAGCTCGAGGGCATAGCGAAAGTCCCAGTAGGACGGCGGAAGCTCGGGGTAGACCAGCAGAGCACGAGGCTTCGACGGTGCCGGTCCTTGCCGTGCCGCCCGATTCCGAGATCCCGTCTCCGGCACCCCGTCGCTCAAGTCCGTGAGCCTGGAATTGACCGTTCGGGCGCCAGGTTTGGATTGGCCAGGCTCGCGAGGTCTGGTTCCGTTTCTCATATTTGTCCCTCCGATCTCCCCACCCGCGCGACGGTCTGGCCGATGGGCCTGGGCGCGAGCCACATCAGGGTGGCTGCAGCCTTGCTGCTCCCTCTGCAATCTCCTGGCCACAGACGTTGGGCGCTTGATTGCAGGCGTTTACGTCACGCAGACGAGTCCTCTGTTTGTGTGTTCGATCAAAATGAGGTAGAGTTACTTCAAAATGAAAGATGCTGAAAATGCAGATCGAGGATCTGAATCACCAGGAGCTCCTGGAGCTCGACCCCGAGGGGGGCATGATCCGTTTTGCGGGGCAGCGCGCCCTCCTGCTCGACGCAGTGGCGATGGGGCTCTTGCGGCAATATCTGGTCGAGAACTTCGGCCTGACCGCTGCCCGCGCGGTGCTCACCCAGTTTGGCTTCGCCCACGGCTGGCGCATGGCGGAGGCCATGCAGAAGGAGTTCAAGTGGGCGAGCAACGAGGAATGGCGCCGCGCCGGCCCCCGCATCTCCACGCTCGAGGGCCTCTTCCGCACCCAGCCGGGAAGTGAGGACCCACTCTCCAAAACTGGGGCGATGCTCCTTGCATCCTACGAGGCGGAGCAGCATCTCCTGCACTTCGGCCGCTCCGATTCGGCTGTGTGCTGGACCATCTGCGGCCTCATGAGCGGCTACTTCAGCCGGACCAACGGCGAGGAGATCTACGTCCTCGAAGACCGCTGTCTCGGCGAAGGTCACGCGGCGTGCCACCTCCTTGGGCGCACGCGCGAAGAGTGGGGTGACGAACGCGCCGAGGAGCTCGCGTTCTTCGACTCGGGGCGCCTCAAGGAGTGCCTGGATGTTTCACTCAGCAGGGTCACGGAGAGCTTGAAGGCGGCCGAGGAGAAGCTCCGAGCACACCGTAAGGCGGCGGTCCGCGTGGCGCGCGGCGTGGAGGAGCCGCTGGGGATCGTCGCCAGAAGCACGAAGATGCAGCAGGTGGTGGACCTGGCACGACGCGTGGCCAAAGTCGATGCAACAGTGCTCATTACGGGTGAGAGCGGTGTGGGAAAGGAGAGAGTCGCGCGCTTCGTCCATGACGAGTCGACGCGCACCGCCGGACCGTTCGTCGCCGTCAACTGCGGCGCAATCACCGAGACTCTCCTCGAGAGTGAACTGTTTGGGCACGCGCGCGGAGCGTTCACCGGTGCGTCTTCAGACCGGCCCGGGCTGTTCGAAGCGGCCAACCACGGGACCCTGCTGCTGGACGAGATTGGTGAGATCTCATCGGGCATGCAGGTCAAGCTCCTGCGGGTGCTCCAGGAGCGGGAGATCCGTCGAGTCGGGGAGAACAAGAGCCGGCCGGTGGATGTTCGCGTCCTGGCCACCACCAACCGTCATCTCGCCCACGGGGTCGCAGACGGCGGCTTCAGACAGGACCTCTACTACCGGCTCAAGGTCGTCGAGCTGAACGTTCCGCCGCTGCGCGACCGCAGGGAGGACATCCTACCGCTCGCTCGAGTACTGCTCGCAGATGCAGCGGTTCGGATGGGACGTAAGATCTCTGGCGTTGTCCCGCAGGTTGCCGATCAGCTCCTACGCTATGACTGGCCTGGTAACGTGCGCGAGCTGGAGAACGCCATGGAGCGCGCGGTCGCGCTCGCGCGTGGGCGCCGCGTGGAACTCGACGACCTGCCCGAGGAGATCCGCGAAGCCTTCCCCAGACCGGTTGTCAACGGGGGAAAGGTACAGCCGCTCAACGAAATCGAAAAAGAGTACATTATCGCGGTCCTGGAGCTCAACGGCGGCAATCAGACCCGCACCGCCAAGCAACTCAGAATAGGCTCGGCGACGCTCTACCGAAAGCTCAAGAGCTACGGTCTGATTCGCGGCAGGCAGACGGACTAGCGATCGAGGTGCCACCTCTGGTGTTCACACCGGACTCTCCGGGCTCGTCAAAAAGGAACCGGCAGCAAGGGGTCGTGGGTTCGCTCTCCTCGTTCAAGAGGTAGGCCGCTCCAACGGCGCCGTGGTACGTATCCAGCGACCCATCAGATTGACCGGTGTTATACCTCATTGTGATCGATTCAAGAGGCGTCTGGATTCTATTGGAACATATGAAACACATGAAATTACGATAGTTATCTTTGTGGCAAGAAAATTGCGAGCCTGCATGATGTCAGGTGACTCTGGCTAAGCGTTTCGCGGCGGTCCCTGCGTTGCGTTGTTGAACCAAAGACGGCACCGGGTGCCGCAAATCGGCGAGAGTCGAAAGGAGAAACAGACATGAAGATCAAACCGCTGTCCGACCGGGTGCTTTTGAAGCGGATCGAGGAAAAAGAGGTGGCCCGCGGCGGGATCATCATCCCGGACACGGCGAAGGAGAAACCGCAGGAGGCCGAGGTGGTCGCTCTGGGAGACGGCAGGCTCGACGACAACGGCAAGCGGGTCCCGATGACGGTCGAGGCCGGCAACCGGGTACTCATCGGCAAGTACACCGGTCAGGACATCAAAATCGATGACGTGGAGCACACCATCGTCCGTGAGGACGAGATCCTCGCCATCGTCGTGAGTTAGGAGGCGAGAATCATGTCTGGAAAACAGATTGTTTATTCCGAAGAAGCCCGTGCCAAGATCTTGGCCGGCGTCAACAAGCTCGCCAACGCGGTCAAGGTGACGCTCGGCCCAAAGGGTCGCAACGTCATACTGGAAAAGAAGTTCGGATCGCCGCTCATCACCAAGGATGGCGTCACTGTCGCCAAGGAGATCGAGCTCTCCGACGGGCTCGAGAACATGGGTGCCCAGATGGTGCGCGAAGTCGCGTCCAAGACCTCGGACGTCGCCGGCGACGGCACCACCACCGCCACCGTGCTCGCCCAGTGCATCTACCGCGAGGGCATCAAGAACGTCACCGCCGGCGCCAACCCGATGGAGCTCAAGCGCGGCATTGATCAGGCCACCCGCGTGGCCGCCGATTTCATCAAGGGCCTGGCCAAGCCGGTGGAAGGGGATGCCATCGCCCACGTCGGTACCATTTCCGCAAACGCCGATACGGAGATCGGCGACATCATTCGGCAAGCAATGGAGAAGGTCGGCAAAGATGGTGTGATCACGGTCGAGGAGGCCAAGGGTCTGGACACCACCCTCGAGGTGGTCGAGGGCATGCGCTTCGACCGCGGTTACCTTTCGCCCTACTTCGTTACCGACGCCGAGCGCATGGAGGTGGTCCTCGAGAATGCCGCGATGCTCATCTTCGAGAAAAAGATCTCCAACATGAAGGACCTCCTGCCGATCCTCGAGAAGACCGCCGAGCAGGGCAACCCCCTGCTCATCGTCGCCGAGGACGTCGACGGTGAGGCCCTCGCCACCCTGGTCGTCAACAAACTGCGCGGCACCCTGCAGGTGTGCGCCGTGAAGGCACCGGGCTTTGGCGACCGCCGCAAAGCGGTGCTCGAAGACATTGCCGTGCTCACCGGCGGCAAGATGGTCTCCGCAGACCTCGGCATCAAGCTCGAGAACGTGACCTTGGACGACCTCGGCACTGCCAGGAAGATCGTCATCAACAAGGACGAAACCACGATTGTGGTCGACGACGGCGATCCCAAAAAACAGGAAGCAGTGCTCGGTCGGGTCAACCAGATCAAACACCAGATCGAGGACACGACCTCAGATTACGATCGCGAGAAGCTGCAAGAGCGCCTCGCCAAGCTGGTCGGTGGGGTCGCTCAGATCAAGGTCGGCGCCGCCACCGAAACCGAGATGAAGGAGAAGAAGGCCCGGGTCGAGGACGCACTGCACGCCACCAAAGCGGCGGTGGAAGAGGGCATCGTGGCCGGTGGCGGGGTCGCCCTGCTGCGCGCCCAGGCCGAGGT
>CBDTWX010000198.1:0-9418 GCA_965364305.1 uncultured Thermoanaerobaculia bacterium | reverse complement strand
CGAGAAAACGGCGCTGGGTGCGGTGCATCGGGCCTTGCAGCCGAAGATTGGTGATAGTGGATGAGGAACTGGGAATGAGGAAAGAGGAATGAGGAATGAGGAATTCCCGCCCACCCTTCCCGGCTTTGAGGCTATGGGGCTGTGAGGCGATGGGGCTCTCGGGCTGTACGGCCGACCCTGATCACCGCCGCTGTCATCTGTTGCTGGACACTGTCGCTGATCGCAGTCCCTGCGGCTGATTCCCGTCCCTGCTGGTTGTCCCTGACGACTGCCGATGCATCCTGTCGCCGGCGGCCGAATACCTGGGCTGGTCCAAGCCTTCGAGAACAGAGTTGGGGGTGAGAGATCCTATTCCGGCTTCTTTTGGCTGCCGTTCTCGCCGCTTTCGATCGTGATCCGGAGGATGGCGCCAACGAGGAGACCGGAGCCGAACCACTGCCAGACATCGAGGACCGAGTGGTTTACGAGGTAGTCGAGGAGAATGGCGCTGAGCGGGAGGCACAGCTCGCAGATCGTGGCGACGCTCGCCCGGACCCGGGTGAGGCCGAAGTAGTACAAAAAGATGGCGCCGCTGCCGGTCGTGAGCGAGATGACGAAGATCACGAACCAGTTACCGCCCGTGACCTCCCCAAAGGGGAGCCCGACGCCCGTGACCCCGAGGTAGACCAGGGCCATGGCGGCGGTCATTCCATAGCGGCCGAACGTGGCGTCTTTGAAATCGAGAGCTCCGAGGAGCAGCTTTCCCAGAACCGTCGCCGATCCGAATGCGGCGGCGGCAATGACCGCCCACAGCGCAGCCTGAAGAGTCACCGCGTCAGCCGTGGCGTCGGGAGCCGACAGCCCGAAGGTCAGCAGATATGCTCCCACAAGAGCGATCGTCGACCAGCCAAGAAAGCGCAACGACACTCGCTCTTTGAGAAGCACCGCGGCGAGAACGAGTGCGAACACCGGTTGCAGTTTTTGCAGCAGAACGACCACGCTCAGCTGGTTGAAATTGACCAGAAAGAGCGCCGTTATGATCGCTAGCGTTCCCAGCAGACCGCCGGTTAATGACACGAGGGCGAGGGCGAGCCATCCTCGCAGTTTCATCGATCGCAACCTGGTATAGCTTCGGTGGAGGACGGGTTGCATGAGGATGAACGGGATGGCGTGGAGCAGGAAGACCACGAACGCCACGGGGAGGTTCGCGAGGCGAGGTGTGAGGACGACTCCGTCGAGGCCCCAGAGGGCCGCCGATATGCAGATGAGTATCGCGCCGAGCGTGGCGGGCCTGGTCTTCATTCTTGTGGCTTCTCGCCCGCTCCAGGAAGGAGGATCGAGTTCGGAACTCGGAACTCGGAATTCGGAATTCCGCCCACCGACCCGGCGACCGACGCGGCTGCACAATAGGTGACCGCCGCCAGTCCGCGATTCGCATCGACGTACCGGGTGAGTCGGTTGTGGCAGAGCGAGGTCAGAGTTCGACCCCCATGGGTTTTCTGAGAATCAGCGCCACCACCATGGTGAGCACGAAAAAGACGACCATCCATGCAAAGCTCCACTCGAAATCCCAGCCGAGGAAGCTGATCGAACCGTCGCCATAGGTCGCGACGATGGAGCGCACGGGGCCATCAGCCTCCAGCGGCTGCTCGGACGGCCACTCGAGTTGGCCGACAAACGAGCGCGGCGGCCGTTCAGGAGAAAGCCGGACCAACTTGTTGGTGGCGCGCAGTTGTTTCGTGGTGTAAGTTCCGTTGACGCCAATTTTCAGCTCGTAGTCGCCCCAATCGTCGACTCCAAGGCGCCAGCTGAGCTGGGCCAGCGAAGGGATCCACACGGGCTCCATCACGGCGTGGATCCCGGTCGGCAGGTCGAGCTCCACGTCGGGTCGTTGCTCGGACGAAAGGAGTTCGGGGTCGAGCTGAACCGTGAGCATCAGCTCCTCACCGGGTTCGAAACCCTTGAATCCGTAAAACTGGTGCAGCTGGACCATCACCAGAATGAGTGGCGGCAGGATGAAGATCATCGGTTTGAGTGCTAACGCCTGGTAATGCAATACGTGGCCGAGGATCTCTTTTTGAGCTCGCATGATCGCGCGAAGATCGTCGTTGAAGAGTCGGATCTCGAAGAGCCCGGCGTAGATCCGCCTTTTGACGTCAGCGATTCGATCTTGATTCGATGTTTTGCCGAAGACCCACAGGGCGAAAACGCCCACGGGGATCGACCACACGAGCACGCCGACAACGGCGGGCAGCCCGGTCAGGGGCCACTGCAGCCAGTCGAAAAGAGGACGAAGGAGGTTGTTGAGAAATGTCATCTTCTTGGGTGGGGTGGGTTCTCTAGGACATGTACCCGAGGCCCTGGAGGCGTTTCTTGATCTCCTCCTCGGAGCCGGCGTCTTCAAGTTGTGCGAGCTCCTTCTCGAGGGCGTGGGTGATGAACTCCTCGGGTGACGAGTAGCCGGCAATCTCCGAGAACCGGCTGATTCTGTCGACGAGGCTTTTTTCGAGTTTGACCTTGGTGTATCCGAACATGATCAGTTCTCCCTTAGCGTTCTGTTGAAATCTGAGGTGTCGACGACTGGGCTGCCCTCCATATGGGCCGGTGGCTTGAGACCAAAGAGCTGCAGGGCGGTTGGGGCGAGATCGATGATCGCCGGGTCGTCTTTGTGAATCTCGTGGTTGGCGATGAATATCCCTGGCACCAGCCGCGGGTCGACGATGTGGTCTCCGCTCCACGCCTTGGTGTTGTCCTCGAAGACCGCGCCCGCCACGACTCCGCTGGCACAGTCCCAGGAAATGCGGTAGCCGTGGTTGTAGCCGATCAGCAGATCCGGAGCGTTGCCTTTGTAGGGGCCGCGGTAGAGCACGTCGGTGTCGAATGCTTCGTTGATCGCGACGTCGCCCTTTTCGGTGTCCGCGAGACCGTCGAGACCGGATTTGAGCTCCAGCTTGAGCGCCTCGGCCTCGGCGCCGGGGGCCACGATCCCGTGCGCCTCGCGGCCGGAGATATTGAGGAAGATCCCCACGAGACCGACCGCATAGGCCTTTGTCCGGGACCAGTCTACCGATTGCAGCCACGGCTCGGTCGGGTCGCCATCGTCTTTGAGAGCGAGATAGCCTTTTTCAAGCAACCAGGCGTTGAGGTTGACGCCGCGCCGAAACGAGGTGCATCCGTGGTCGGACATGACCCACAGAACATCGTCTTTGCCGAGACGGGCCATGACCTTGCCGACAATCTCGTCGTTTCGACGGTATTGGTCCTCGATAGCTTTTGCGTACTCGGGGTCTTCGATCCCCGCCGCCGCCGGGTGGTCATCCTCAGTGTATCGCCAGAACATATGGTTGACGCGATCGGTCGCGTCAAAGACAGTCACCAGCGCGCCCTTTCGCAAGCGATCGAGGGCGGTGAACAACATCACCTCGCGCTCGTCGTCGATGTCGCTTGTCTGGGTCATAAAGGTGCGGTCGTCGGTGACTTTTTCGTTCAGCGCCCAGGTGTCCTCAGCGAGGCCGAGAGTGGCATAGGACCCGAGCTTCTTTTCGAGATACGAGCAGTAGTAGCTGGGGTGGGAGATCGGCATGACGGGTTTCTCGGGCTCGATGTTGATGGGGGAGACGTAGAGCGAGACGTGCTCATCCATCTCGGTGATCATCATCCGGCAGATCCCAGTGACCTTCATGTTCGCAATGGCCTTGAAGCTGAGCTTGACCCAGTCGCTGAGCTCACCGGGGACGAGATCGATGGTGTCTCCATTGACGGACACCAGGGCGCGGCCGCCTTCTCGGTCGAGGTTGATGGAGAGCGGCAACGTCATCGGCGGGTTGCCCTCTATGAACGTGTTCACCGGGCCCTCGATGGTTCCATGGAAGCTGTCTTTCGAGCCGTTGGCGCTGAGCTCGAACCGGAGCCCGCCCTCTTGGAAGGACTCGCCGCCGGGGCGGCTTGTGAAAAGAAGGAAGGTGCCCTGGGTACCGAGAAGATCAGGGATGCACATGGCACCGAGCTGTGCGCCGTAAAATTTGTCCGGCGGAAAGGTGATGGGCACCCGGATGATGGTGCTCCAGATGTTGTGCTCGCCGAGAATGGTCCAGAACGGTTTCGATTTGCGTAGCAGGCGGATGGAAGGTTTGGCAAGCGGTATCCTCAGCTTGCCGAGCTTGAGGACCCGGTCCACCGAGCCGATCTCAGTCGAAGACAACCGCGGCAGGTAGGTCCGGGGGTCGCGATCGAGAAAATCGAAGATGTTGTGCTTGCCGGGGTTGGTGCCGGTGGTGAAGGAGGACCACGCCACCGGCGTGATTGATGGAAAGGTGGATCGAAGACGACTGTAGCCTCCCTGCTCGGCGAGCCTCTTCATGTTGGGCAGCTTCCCCTCGGCCATCAGTCTCTCGGTGATCCGAGGTTCCTGACCGTCGAAGCCCACTACGACCAGTCGTTTGACGAGCGGTTTGCTCTTGGTGCGCCGGCGGATCATCCGCCACAACATGCGGAACGGCCAGATCAGAAGCGACACTCCGGCCAGGAGCATGGTGACGAAAATGACTGCGAAAGAACCGAGCACCGCAAACCCCGCACCGGGACCGACGTACGCTTCCGCGGCGCCTGGAAGGGCGAAAACCAGAATACCGAGCGATATGACGAAGGGTGGTGCGATACACCGATACCCGACGGATGGGGTTTTTCTCGTCAAGAGAACTCCTCTATGTATGTGAGCTGGACCGTGAGGCAAAACGTTATTGCCCCCGGCCGCGGCATTGTAACCCAAGTGGTGTCGCCGTGGCATTTGCGGTGGAAGCTCAGCATTGGCGTTTCCTTGGCCGTCCCCGCAAATGTCCATGACGTCTGAGTTTGACTCAGGGCACCGGTGAGAATCGCTCTCCATCGGTGTAATATACCCAGGGCGCCGGCTGAGTCGGACAGTCCACTGCTCGAGCTGCTGGCCGTTCAAAACAGCTAAAACGTGGCGGCTGGAGATCCAATTCCGAGCCGCCGTCGCGGGGAGACAACGATGTCAAACAAGCTGCACGAGATTGCGCGGCGGTTGAAGTACGGAAAGCCGGTGGTGATCGTTTCCGGTCTGCCGCGCTCGGGTACGTCGATGGCGATGAAAATGCTCGAGGCCGGGGGCATGGAACTCGTGGTCGATAACATCCGCACCGCTGACGAGGACAACCCCAAAGGTTACTACGAGGACGAACGGGTCAAGGATCTCGCTGAGATGACCGAACGAGAATGGCTCAAGGAGGCGCGGGGCAAGGTCATCAAGGTTGTGTCGTCTCTTCTCAACTATCTCCCCGAGAGCAACGCCTACAAGGTGGTCTTTATGCGACGCAACCTCCATGAAGTGCTCGCCTCACAGGCCAAAATGCTCGTGCGTCGGAACGAGGAATCCCACTCAAACGATGAAAGTTTGCTGAACATGTACCAGTCGCACCTCGAAAAGGTAACCTTCCAGCTTCGGTTTCGGCCCAACTTCCAGGCCCTTTATCTGGACTATGCAAACGTGGTGAAAGACCCCTCCACGGAGGCGCGTCGCATCGCCGAATTCGTCGGCAACGGACTCGATGTGGACCGCATGGCGGGCGCCGTGGACGGAACGTTGTACCGAAACCGCCGCACGTCGGACGGGTCACCGACCGGCGGCGCCCCGTGACGACCGGCGGTCGGTCGATTGGTGGCAGCATGAGGGTGGCTGGCGGGCGTCCGGCGATCTGGTGTGCCGTGGCGATCCTGGTGGTGGTTGCGGTCACCGTCTTAGTGTGTCGCGCCGAACAGCACAGCGAAAAGGTCGCCGGCGAACTATCACCGATCCCGCTCGACGCAGTCCAATCCTACAAGGTGGAGTACCTCGGCATCACCTGTGGCCACATGACCCTCGAGAGCCGTCTCGAGGAGTACCGGGGCCGGCCCGCATATCACATCATTGTGACCGCCCGTAACTCGAAGTTTTTCAACAAGATCTACAGGGTGGATGGCCGCATCGAATCGTGGGTGGATGCCGAAACGATGGGCACGCTCGCATATGAGAGCGACATCACCGAGCGGGGGAAAAAAAAGATCAAGCGGTACCACATCTACCCGGAAAAGGGTATCGTCATCGCCGAGAGACGCGGAAAGGTCAAGGAGATACCGTATGAAGGCGGCCCGGCCCTCGATCCGCTGGCCTTTGTCTACCGCGGACGGACGCTTGCCGAGGGCACCGGGACAGAATTTTCGCTCCGAATCCTCACCGATCGCGGACCGGTCGAGACCATTTCAAAGGTTGGCAAGCTCAAGAAATTCAGAACCTATCAAGGCAAACGTATGCTGTTGCGAGTCCAGCCGATGCCCGCCGACGCCGAGATGTTCTCACGCAAAGGCGAGTTTATTTATTGGATCGATTCAGGCCCCGAGCGGACCCTTTATCGGCTCGATTTCAAGCTCGGTTTCGGTCGCCTGCTGGCAAAGCTGCAGGGGCCGGTCTCGCCGGACGAGGAATAGGGATTTCCGTTGTCCGCCGCCGAGGGAGTGTTGAGAGCTCTCCTCGAGGTTGAGGCCGGGTCGGATTTTCGAGTGCAGAGGACCGAGAACGTTCTCGAGTACATCGCTCAACCCAAAAGGTTTACCCACATCGTGTTAGCCTGGAATCGAACGAAAGGAATTTTCTGTCCCGAATAATCCAACGAGGCAGACGGCATGATCGACACTTCAGAGATACTCGAGGCCTACCTCGACGGTGTGCTCCGCCTCAGCGGAGCGCGCTGCGTCAGCCTTTATCTGGCGCCGATGGTCGGCAGTGGCGGCGAACAACGGCTGCTGCACCTTGGCGACGGCGACCCGGTGCCCGAGCTTCGCGACGAGGAAGTCGCGCTGAAATTTGCCTCCGCCGCCGCGAAGAAGATGACCTCCGATGGACACAGTCTCGCGGAGTCGACAGTCAATGCAGTCCCCAGCGCCGCCGAAGACGGAGTGCTGGTGCCGCTGTCGCTATCGTCTCCGCTGATTCGCCGCGGAGAACGGTCGTCTGATGCGCCAGAGCGCCGAGCCTCTCAGGTGGGCGGAATCCCGTCGGGATGGCTTGGCCTGCGGCTCGAGTCTTCCGAGGCGAGGTCGGGCCTTGAAGGTGATCTCTGGCGGGCCCTGGTCGACGCGAGTGAGAATCCCCGGTTGGCCGAGCTGCGCCGGTGGCTGATCGGACTCGGCGAAAACCTGGCCTCGTACCATATCAGGCTTTCAACCGTCATCTGGGACCGGATTGCAGGTCTTCCGGGAAGAGCGGATTTTCAGAGTGTTTTGAAGGAAGAAATGGCGAGGGCGTTGTCGAGAAACAACGGGCTCACCCTTGCGTTTGTCAACCCGGACGATTTCGGGGCCATCAACGAGCGCTTTGATCGCGAGGCTGGAGATCGGGTGATTCGTGAGATCGCCGAGAGGTTGATTTCGATGACCCGACGCGGCGACTACGTGGCGCGATTCGGTGGTGCGATCTTTGCGGTCGTCTTTGTGAACACCAAAGCTGACCAGGCCTCCAGCCTCGGGAAACAGCTCCGAGTGCGATTGACAGATGCCGACTACCTGGACGGCGCCTTGCGGCTCGGTTTCAGTGTCGGGATTTCATGGTTCGATCCGGCCGACGAGGGCCTTCGCGATCCCCACGAGCTGATTCGCAGGACCGATCATGCGCTGGCGGCCGCCAAGCTCGCCGGCGGCAATGTCGATACGATGTGGAGCCCTGGCTCGGACGGAGATCAGCCCGCCAGCCTCGATCGGTTGAGCGGCGTTTTCACCGGCAATATGTCCCGCGATTATCGCAACATGGCGATGCTGTGGGAGGTATTGGGGGCGATCGCCAGCAACCTGGAGCTCGACACGCTGACCGACCAGGTTTTGGAGACTCTTTTCTCGACGATCAAGCCGTCTCGCTTGGCGCTGTTTTCGAGCAGCGGCGCCGAAGAACCCACTGCAACCGTCGTATTGCGACGTCGACAGAACGGCGGATATACGCTCGAGCGAGAGGAAGGATTTCGGGCCGACCCGGAGATTGCTCCGCTCCTGGCGGCCGCACTTCGGAACCGGGTGACGGTTGCCGAGGAGCTGGTATTTGGTGACGGCGGCGCGCGTCTGGTATGTCTGGTTCCGCTGCTCCTCGAGGACGAGGAGCTTGGCTGTCTGTATCTCGACGGGCGACCCAAAGAACTGGTGCTCGATGCATCCGACACGGTTTTCCTGCAGGCGCTGGCGACCCAGCTTGCAGTTGCGCTGGACCGAGCGCGTTTGTCGCAACGCGAAAAGACACGTCGAGAAAACGAGCAACGACAGCTCCGAGCCGAGCTCAAGGAGTTGCGGAGCGCGCTCCAGCATGCGCGTCTCGTGTATCGGTCGGCCGAAATGGAGGAGCTCTTGGGTACGGTGCGCCGCGTCGCACCGACCGAGGCGACGATTCTGATCACCGGCGACAGCGGCACCGGCAAGGAGCTACTCGCGCGAACCATCCATGAACTCAGCGGGCGCCGCGAAGGCAAGATGGTCGTCGTCGACTGCGGCTCGATCCCGCCGTCGCTGGTTGAAAGCGAGTTGTTCGGCCATGAAAAGGGTGCCTACACGGGCGCCGCGCGCCGCGTGAAAGGCCGATTCGAGGAGGCCCAGGGCGGCACCGTCCTCCTGGATGAGATTTCGGAGCTGCCCCTCGAGGTCCAGTCGCGGTTGCTGCGCTTTGTCCAGGAGAAAGAACTGATTCGGGTCGGTGGTACGAGGTCGCAGCGCCTCGATGTTCGAATTCTCGCTGCGAGCAACCGCAGCCTCGAGGATGAGGTCGCGGCGGGACGGTTTCGGGAAGATCTTTTCTATCGAATCAACGTCGTGCGTCTGGTGCTGCCTCCACTCAGACAACGACCCGACGATATCCTCGACATCGCCAGACACTACCTCGAGACCTATTCGGTCACCTATCAGAAGAATATCCGCCGAATGACACCGGATGCCGAAAAGCTGCTGGTCGGTCATCTGTGGCCCGGCAACGTGCGCGAGCTTCAGAATCTGATGATGCGGGCGGTCATTCTGTGCGACGGTGAACGGCTCGACGGAGACGACCTGAAACCCTTGATCGAAGCCGGGACCGTTGCATCCGATCTGCAAGATCGATCGACGGCAACGTCTCGCGAAGACCCGCGAATCGCCGACCCACCGCTTCCGTCGGTCGATGGTGCCTCCCCTTCGATGGCCGCTTTCTGGAACGAGCTGCGGGCCCTTGTGGCGAGGGAGATCGAGGTGGCGCTGGCCGAGGGTGCCGAGGTAGCTCGCCCGCTTGGCAAATGGCTTGGTGAGGATCTCATTCTCGTCGATCGAGAAAAAAGAATCGCCGAAGGAGAGGCCCTGGACCTTGCCCACTCCGATGCATTTACGCCGCAGCGTATGCGGGTTCGCGCCGGAGAAATCTCAGACACTGCTGAATCCGATA
>CBDTWX010000197.1:0-9439 GCA_965364305.1 uncultured Thermoanaerobaculia bacterium | reverse complement strand
GATGAAACCAAGGTTTTCGAGCCTCTGCAACGCGTCGGCGCGATCGGCGGTTTCGGCCTGCATGACGGCGTGAAGCGAGTCGTCGGTCGCCGATCCCTGTTTCGAGATCAGACGAAGGACGGTCTTTTCGGTGGTCGAGAGCATGTCGAAATCGACCGAAAAAAAGTAGTTGATCATGCGGTCGCTGGTCACCTGTGCGCAGGCTTCATCGAGATCTCCGATCTCGAGGAGGCGCTTGCCGATGAGCTGGATCAGATACGGGTGGTTGTCGCAACGGCGACAGATCTCCCCCGCCTGGTGGGCGTCGATGTCTGGCCGTGATTCGGGCGCTGCCCGGTCCTGACGGGCGAGCGAGAGTGCCTCCTCGTCGCCGAGACCGTGGATATACAGGGGTGGGCTGAAACCGTGCAGAAAGGGCGAGGTGTCGTCGCGCTGCTCGGCCAGATTGCATAGGCGAACGGATGACATCAGCACGGAACGAACACCTTCCTGCGACTGCATGGCGCGTCTCAACTTGCGGAGGAGGGCTGGATCCTGACGGTGGAGGTTGAGGAGTTCCTCGACCTCGTCGCACAGGAGGAGGAGAGAGCGCCCTTGGGTGCGCAGCTTGCGGCGCAGCGCACCCATGGACTTGAAAAGATCCGCCCCCTCGATGTCGGCGACCTCGAGTCCTACGGCCTCGAGCCGGTCCTCGGCGTCGAACAGGGCGTCCGAAAAGGTGAGGGCAAGTTCGGCTGGGTCGTCGGCCCCCTGGAAGTCCCAGAACAGCGGCAGGTACCTGTAATCGTCGGCAGACGTCAGGTATTCGAGCTGTTTGAGCAACGAGGTCTTGCCGATACGGCGCGTCCCGAGCACCCAGATCGAGTTGCGGGGACCGTCGAGGATCTCCTCGATCAGGTCGGCGCGACCGTAGAATTTTTCGCCGCGAACCCACTGGCCGACAACATAGGGGTTGCCCCGAGGAGCGCTCACGCGGAGGTTCCGGAGACGGCATCCACGTCGGCGATCGTGATGTCCCTCCGCCCCTGCTCGTAGAGGCGGTTGACGAGTGCGACGCAGAGCCTTTGCACGTGATAGGGCTTGCGATCGGTGAGCTCGATGATGCGGTCGATGACCTTGTTGTCGATCTTGAAGACACCCTCGATAGGTCGAGCGATCAACTCTCTGGCATCGTCATGCCCGATCGGTTCGACCTCGATCTCTTCAAAGAAGTTGTACCAGGGGCTGCCTTCCTTGTCCCACTGCTTGCGGATCTCGACTCCTGACACGACCGCCACCAGGTTTTCGGCAAAGCTCTTCATGAAAAGGCTCCGCAGTCTTTGATTGATCCTCGGGTCGTAGGCGTTGAGCTCGTCGACCTCGTCGATCAGCAGCACCAGCTTGATCTGCTTGGTGCTCTTCTCCTCGAGCACCTTGATGACCCTCCGCAGATCGCGAACGAGATCGCGGTAGCCGTAGACCGACGATTCGTCGATGTCCTCTCCCGGCCGAATTCCACCCAACAGCGGTGCCAGCTCGTGGAACACGTCCTCGGCGAGGGTGGAGAAGAACTGCGATTCGGGAGTCCCCTGGAGATCGACATAGACGGGAAAGAACTCGTATTCCGGGTCGTCGAGCTGCTGGAGCCGCCGTCTCAGGTGGTGCTGAAGCGAGGTCTTTCCGATTCGCCGTTCCCCGTAGAGGAGGAGGCTGTTGTTGTGGATGGTCTGGAGGATCCGTTCGACCAGCCGGTCGCGGCCGAAGAACATGTCGATATCGAGCACCGGCGCGCCGGCGATGTAGGGGTTGAATCGACGCTTCATCAGTTGCCGGCGGCGGCGCACACGATAGGCCCAGACGGCGCTGAGAACGACCAATGGAATTGACGCAACTGTGATCTGAAACGCCAACGCTCGGTAAAACGGCATCGAGTACACCACCGTGTACTCGGCGCTCGACGTCAGCCCCGCGTTGTCAGTGGCCACCAGTTTGTAGGTCATCGGTCCGTCTACGAGTGTGTCCTCGAGAACGAACTCGGTGACAAAGATCTCGCCCACCGGCTGGCTCGTGCTCCTGCCCTCGATCGTTCGATCTGGGGGTCCTTCGAATGTGACCTCGACCGGAGATGTGTCGATGACTACCCCGCTGAGGCGGAAATTCGGAGAGCGAACCAGCTGCGCGCTGCCACCGTCGGGTTGATCGCTTCTGAAGTCGGCAAAACGAATCGCCGGCGGTATGTTCTCGACAGTCCTCGACCCGAGCAGCCGGCGGCTGATCTCCGCATACGAGAGACGAACGTGCTCGAGGGCACTGGCGTTCCCCGGGTCGAGCGCGAGAGCACGGTTGGCTGCCGAGATCGACCTTTCGAAACGTCCGGCGGCAAACTCGGTCTGCGCCTCGGAGAGAATGCCCTCCAGGGAGTCTCGGATCGCCGAGTCCCGCTGTGCCTCGAAAATGCGCTGCTGGAGGGCGAGGGCCTCCCTGTTCTGGGGTTCGGCGGCCAGCACGGGTTGCAAGCGGTCGAGGGCCCCGGCGTGCTGTCCGGCGGATTCGAGCCGGCGGGCCTCGGCCAATCCGGTCGAGACGATCGCCTGCCGCGCCTCGGCGTCCTGATTGGCCTGGATCTCCGCCAGCAGGCCGGCTCGGGCTTGATCGAGGAGCTGCTGCGCCTCGCCGCCCGGACGAATCGAAAGGACCTCGCGGAAGAGGCTCGATGCCTCGGTGAAATTCTCCTCTTCGAGCAGGGCCTTTCCGCGACGGACCAGATCAGTGGCTCGAGCGTTGTCGAGACGTTCGCGCTCCCTGGCCACGACTTCGGTCCGCAGCTGTTCCATCTTCTCGACCGCGTCCGGATTGTCGGGATCGACGGCGAGACCCTCGCCGAGAGCCTCCATCGCCGCGTTCAGCCTCCCCTGTCGTTCGAGGATTTCGGCATTGCGAAGGCTCGAGCGAACGATCGATGCAATTCGGTCGCCCTCGGCTTCGTCAGCTGCAATCCTCGCGTCGAGGGTCAGGCGACGGTAATGATTCAGCTCGGCGAGATCGTCTTCGGACTCCTGGATCGCTCCGAGTTGCTCCTCGGTCTGGAACGCCTGAAGCGCCGCTTCGTACTGGCCGAGGTAGTAGTACGCGACGCCGAGCTTGAGGTATGGAAAATAGGGGCGGACTCTCATGCCGTAGTAGCGCACCCGGGCGCCGGAGTCGCCCTTTCTCTCGAGGGCCTGCTGGAGCTCCTCGACGGCGCGGTCCCAGTTTTCGTTGGCGAGGGCGGTCTTCGCCCTCTCGTAGTGCTCGTACCAGTAGTCGGCAATTGCCATCGGCGCTCCGGCGAGGAGCACACAGACACTCGCGATGGTCGTGAGTACGACCTGCAGCCTGAGCGCCGCCGGAGTGCGACTCCGGAGGCCGCCCGGCCCCCTGCGAGGAGAGGAGTCCCGTCCTGACATGTGTCCTCGATGCTCCGTGCCGAGTGTAACAGGCAACGTCATGCGACGACCTCAACGTTGAACGTTCAACGTTCCAACGTTCTAACGTTCCAACGTTCTAACGTTCCAACGTTCTAACGTTCCAACGTCCTCACCGTCACCGTGCCTCGACACAGTCTCGAATTGTGATGGCTGCGGCAAGGGCGGCGGTGCCGGTCCGCCCATCGACGATCGGCCGGACCTCGCCCCGGCACGCACCAATAAAGGCCTCCAACTCGGCCTTGAGCGGCTCCTCCTTGAGCACATCAACCACCCGCGGCACGATGTCCAAACCTCTCGGGCCTGGAACGAGTTGAGCCGAGGAGACGCTCTGTTCGGCATAGTCGATCGAAAAGTAGGACTCGCGCGCGAAGAGGCGGAGTTTGCGAATCCGTTCGGCCGACACCCTGCTCGCCGTGAGATTGGCGACCAGCCCGCCCGAGAACTCGACCCATGCGTGGCACAGATCCACCTTGTCGGTGAGAACGGGCACCCCCACGGCGCGGATCTCCGAGGGGATCTCGCCGGCCACCGCGAGGGTGATCTGGAGGTCGTGGATCATCAGATCGAGGATCACATCCACATCCACCGAGCGCGCGGTGAACGGCGACAGACGCTGGCTTTCGAGGTACCGGACCTCGTCGGCGAGACCGAGGGCCGATTGCACAGCTGGGTTGTGGTACTCCACGTGCCCTACAGCGAGAACCCTGCCCGCTTTCTCGGCGAGTCCGACCAGCTCCTCAGCCTCGGCGACGGTCGATGTGATCGGCTTTTCCACCATGACGTGGCAACCGGCTTCGAGGAGCTTCCCCGCGACCTCGCAATGACTGACCGTAGGCGTGGCGACCACCACGGCGTCGGCCTCTCCGGCCGCATCCATCGACGGCAGGGCGTGCACCCCGTGCTCGGCGGTGATCTCGGTGAGACGGTCACGGTCGGAATCGTACCCGCCGAGACACCGTACTCCTTCCATCCCGGCGAGAATTCGAAGATGGTGACGACCGAGGTGACCGGTTCCGACGACTGCGGCTGTGATCTCGTGTTGACTCATGGCGCGCAGCATAGCGCACCCGGTTACAATCAGTGGCCCACCCACGGCCGCCAGTTCGGGTGGGACGAAAGGCTGTGAGCCATGCTGGATGTCAAAAAGCTCCTGAGCGATGTGTTCGATCCACAACCGGGCGAGACCGTGACGTTTGCGGTGGACTTGCCCACCGAAGATGTGCCCGACAACGAGGGTTGGACGGCGCGACGTGCGATGGCCGAGCGCTGGCGAGACGTGATGATCGAGATTGCCGGGGAGCGCGATTTCTCGGTCCAGCCGCTGCTCGCCTTTTTCGCCACCGGCGCCAACAACGCAGATCTTCCGGCGAAGGGCATGCTCGGCGAAGACGAGGTGGATCTGGTGGAGACGCTCAGGGCTTCGAGCCTCGTCATCGCCATGACCGAGTTCTCGGCAACCGCTCCGCTCGCCAATCTGGCCGAAGCCGAGGAGGATTTCCGCGCGGCGTCCATGCCCGGCGTTGAGGAGAGGATGGAGGGCACTGCGCTGGCCGCGGACTACTCGAAGATCGCCGCTCGCTGCAAGGCGATCTTCGACGTCATGCGGGGAGCGACCCTGTGCGAGGTGCTCTTTTCGACGGGCCACCGGTGCACCTTCGACCTCCGCCACCGCGATCCGGAGATGGATGATGGTCATCTGCCTCGCGGCAAGGAAGGTGATCGGATCATCAATCTGCCGTCGGGTGAGACGTTTGTGGTGCCCTACGAGGGCGAGTACGAAGGTGTGCCGTCGTGGACCGCGGGGTCGATCCCGGTGATCGAAGACGAAGAGCTCGTGCTCTTCCACGTGGTTGCCAACACGGTCGTGGTGGTGGAGGGGGACGGGCCGGTGGCGGACCGCTACGCCGCCTTCTTCGACGCCGACCCGGCCCGCGCCAACGTGGCCGAGGTCGCCTTTGGAGTCAACGACATGGCGGAGGTGACCGGCGAAGTTCTCGAGGACGAAAAGGCCGGTTTCCACTGGGCATTCGGCCGTTCCGACCACCTCGGAGGGGTGGTTGGTGTCGAGGATTTCGAGAGCCCGGAGAACGTTGTTCATCAGGACATCGTCTATGCCGCGGGCAACCCGATCGAGGTGGAGCGCGCGGAACTCGTTCACCCCGATGGTCGGCGCATCGTTATCATCGATGAGGCGGAGTACAAGCTGTAGAGAGAATGAGGAATGACGAATGAGGAATTCCCGCCCGCCCTCCCGCCGATCATTCTTGAATTCTCGCCCGCCCTCCAGCAGGATTTTTCGGAATTCGGAATTCAGAGTGAACGCGCGCGGATGCAATCGAGGTGCGCTACCCTGATGTTTCGATGAGGAGGACTCATGGCTGACACAACGACTTTGCTCGAGGCGGTGGAGGAGCGCGGGCCATATGCGGTCTGGGAGCTGATGAATGAAGAGGAACAGAAAGCGGCGGCCATTGCCTTCTGGAATGGAGCCGACCGTGAGAGCCGGGCCGCGCTCGAGATGGCGCTTGCCCAGGACCTCAAATTTCGTCCGCAATCAGTGCGGCAGCTTTCTGCGGAAAGGGTCGCAGGTCGTCTGGTTCGCCTCGCGGATGGACTGCCCGAGACAGTGCTCTTCCAGTACCTGTTCCACCTCCATATGGGCCAACGGCGCCCGTTGATGGTGGGATTTCTCGACGCCGTGGGACTTCCCCATGACGATGGCGCCCTCGAGCTTCCCGAAGACTTCGAAGGACCCGATCAGGAAAAAGTCGAGGCATCGGCGCGTGACCTCGCCGCTGCCAACGGGCACGAAGGGCTGGTCTATCTCGGTACGCTTCTTGTCGCCGACGGCGAATTTTGGACTGCTCTCGAACCGGTCCTCAAGGAGTACGCTGCGGACGGAACGAAGCTGTAGCCCTCACCCAACCCATCCGATACTAGATCCTGGATGCTAGATTCTGGATCCGCCCACCCACCCCGAAAAAGTCTTGAGTTCTTAGTTTTTAGTTTTGAATTCCCGCCCGCCCATCCGAGGAGAAACCGCAGATCACGCAGATCGACGCAGATGGACCCGGCTCTTCGCCCGTCCACGTGTGCCCGTATTGGTGCCGCGTAGCGGTGAGGCGGGTAGGACCGCGTGCGGCGGAGGTGCCTGGCTCCCTCAATCAGCCGAAGATTGGTGTAGCATCAGCTCGCGCTGAACGTCGCGCTGTTCCGTTCCGTCTCGTGGACCGTGATGGCCTTCAGCTCGATTTCGTCGGGGAGCTCGGCCGCGACGCGGTGGAAGAAAATTCGACAGAGATTCTCGGCGGGGTTGACACCTTCGAGCCACTCCACCTCGAGATTGAGGTGGCGATGATCCACGTGGTCGACGACAGTTCGGTTGAGGACGGCTTTGAGATCCTTCATGTCGATGAGATATCCGGAGAGAGGATCCACCTCGCCCGACACCGCGGCCTCGATGACGTAGTTGTGGCCGTGGCCGTGGGGATTGTTGCATTTCCCAAAGACGCGGCGATTCCAATCATCCGACTGCTGCGGATTGTGAAGCCGGTGCGCAGCTTCGAAATAGACTTTGACGGTGACCGTAATTGCCATTCTTCTCCCATCAGCTTAGCGTATCGGGCACCCCCAATTATTCCCGGAGCAGGGGAGGAGGTGTGAAAGAGGAATTTTGAATTCGGAATTCGGAATTCCCGCCCACCCTCCCCTGTCAACGATCGCTCGTGCGCCCAGGGTGGGTGGGACCGCGAGCGGCGGAGGTGCCATTTTTGACATTGTCTGAGCCTCCTCATTGAATTCGGTAGGGGCCTTCGGGCAGACAATGTCAGAGGTTGCTCCTCTCGGGAAGCGCGCTGAAGGACGGGTCGCCTTGAAACTGGGAGAGCCTTCCCGGAGTACGTGTCGGTGCTGCTATTCGCCTTCCTCGAGCTTCTGATAGACATCGGGGCGGCGGTCGTCGAGAAAGCGGAATCGTTCGCGCGCCTCGCGCACCACCCCGGCGTCCACCTCTCCGACCACGATGCCCTCTTCATCGGCCAGGGCGTCGACGACCTCACCCCACGGGTCGACCAGGCTGGTGTCGCCGCGATGGGGATAGCCTTGGGCGTCACCGACCCGATTGACGCCCAGCACCCAGGCCTGGTTCTCGATGGCGCGGGCGGCGAGCAGGGTTCGCCAGGCGTGGGAACGGCGGGTCGGCCAGTTGGCGATCACCACGAAGAGATCGGTTGCAGAGGCTGCGACGCGAAACAGCTCGGGGAAGCGGAGGTCGTAGCAGATCAGGGGCGTCACCCGCACGCCCTCGATCTCGACGGTGGCGATCTCGTTGCCCGCCTCGTAGTGTTCATGTTCGTCCGCCAACGAGAAGGAGTGGATCTTTCGGTAGAGGAGGATCTCCCGACCGTTGGGATCGACGACACTACACGCATTGGCCGGCTGTTGCTCGCCGGGTTCCGCGAAACCGCCGATCACCCGGACCTGGTACCGGTTCGCGAGACCGGCGAGGAACTCACGAGTCTCGGTTGCGTGAGACGCCATGGCCTCTGCGTGCATCGAAAACCCGGTGGCGAACATTTCGGGCAGGACGAGCAGCCGCGCTCCTGAGTCAACGGCCCGCTCGGCGAGTTTTTCCGCGCGGCGAAAGTTCTCGGCTGGAGTCTCCCAGACAATGTGGATTTGCAGGCCGCCAACGATCACGGTGTCGTGACCATCGGTACCGGAACCGTGCACGCCCGCAGCCTATCCGCCACGAGCACGTTGAAGACAAGCTCCTGGCCGTCGTCGTAGCCGTCTCGCCAGCGGCTCGGCTGGTCCTTGGGAGGGTTCTCGTGATAGACGCTGTACGACACGCTCAGCAGAGAGGAGCACTCGCTGACCGAGAACGAGCTCATCTCCTCCGCACCGTGCGCAAAACCCTCCAGGTATTCGGTGTCGTCACTCAGGTCGTCGGCGACATCGGCCGCTGCCGAGAGTGCTCGGTCGATCGCGATCCGAACGGCGGCGTTGGTCTGTTCGGCCTTCCACACCGCGTGGCGCTGAAGAGTCGTCTCGTAGTCGGCTGGCAGAGGATCGGGTTCGCGACCGTTCCAGGCTTCCGATTCCTGGGCTTCGGCAAAGGATTGGAACACCGTGAGCCTTTCGCCGATAGAGGTGAGGATGCCCCGGACGTCCGCCGTCTTCACCTGTTCGCGACCGACCGGGAAGATGAGCTGAGCCCGGCATTCGAGGTCGTCGTAGAGCTCGAACGGTCCGTCGATTCGGGCTCGCCGGAGGGGCACGGCGATGGTCAGCAGCAGGTCGACGCGCTGGCGTTTGACCTTGACCTTGTCGATCTTGACCAGCTCGCCTTCCGAGAAGCGGTGTTCGGCCTTGCTGGAGACGCCGACCGAGCCCACCGTGTTGTCACTGTAGGTGCCGCCGCAGCTCGAGTAGACCTCGATCTCGAGCACTCCCCAACCTCCGGCGAGCTCCCGGTTGAGGGCGTCACCGAGCTCGGAGGCCGAAACGGCCGTTGTCAAGATCGTGGCGACGACGACGCAAGCGAAATACCTGGCAACCGGTTTCATGATCGACCTCCGGGTGTCCCCTTGAGGCTACCACGGTCGTACTGGTTGGATCTGCCATAATGCGGCGTCTCATGAGTACTGATCTCGAACACCGAAACGGCCCGATGCCCCCGGCCCCACGCCGACGTCGGAGACTCCCCCGCACCCCAGCAGTGTCGGTGATCATCGGTCTCAACGTACTGGTTTTCCTGGGCTGGCAGGCTGCGGTTGTCGTGCCCGATCTTCAGCCATTCATGATGGGCAACTTCCTGGTCAGTACCGCACATCTGGTGCATGGATTCGTGTGGACCCTCGTCACAGCGGCGTTCTCGCACAATGAGATCTGGCATCTGGCGATCAACATGTTCGTTCTGTGGAGCTTTGGCACGGTCCTCGAACGGCTGTGGGGGACGCGGATATTTGTCAGTTTCTACCTCGTGGCGGCGG
>CBDTWX010000196.1:0-9532 GCA_965364305.1 uncultured Thermoanaerobaculia bacterium | reverse complement strand
GATACTTGCGCTTCGCCGCCCTCGTCACGAAACCTGGTGAGAAGTACGGGTTAGGAATGAGAAATGCCGCCCACCCAACCCAATCATCGAACGTTGTCCAGGGAGGGCAGGGTTGCATTTACAGGGACAGGCTCAGCGACACAGCTCAGGCGCAGAGACAGCAGCAGCGATCAGAGTCAGAATTCAGGTTCAGCGGCAACCCCCACCCACCCACGGAGTGCCCGCAGATCACGCAGATGAACGCAGATATCATCACCATCATGTCTCAGGATGGAGCAGCCGCCAAATCATAGCGCGAACCTCGTCGAAGAGCTGCAAGGCGGTCGTTGCCCTTTTCAAAAAGCTCACCAGCGACTACCCGCCATTCCAGAACGACCCGGAGGTGACCATGCCGCCGTGGCGCCACCGGCCTGTTACTGCCGCCGAGGACTGCCGCGGGTTGCTGTCGATGTTCTCCGCCGCTGCCCTGTGCCGCCGATTCTTGCCGCTGTCTTCTGTCGCTGCTCGCTGCCGCTGTCCCCTGTCGCTGATTCTGCGCCTGCTCAAGAGTCAACTCGCCACACGGTGTCGAGGACTGTGCCGTCGACCCACTTGACGACCGCCACCGGCTGTTCGGACAGGACCGGTTTCGACGGCATGCCGCACAGGCGATCGAGCTCCGCCTTGAGATTCTCGATGGGTCGGATGGGGAGGTCCGACCCGGCAACCGCGTCGAGCAGGTCCTGACGGCGGGGGTTGACTGCAATGCCGCGTTCCGTGACCACGACATCGATCAACTCACCCGGTCCACACAGGGTGGTCACCTCATCGACGATGACCGGGATGCGGTCACGGAAGGAGGGCACCAGCAGCATGGCGCAGCGAGCGGCAAGGCAATTCTGCCAGCCGCCGATCCCGTGCAGCAAACGACCATCGGAGTGGGTGACGACATTCCCGTTGAACTGGAGATCGACCTCGGTGGCGCCGAGCACCGCGACATCGACCATCGACGCGAAGTTCCCCTTGCCGTGGAAGTTGTAGGAGGTGAACGGCGAGGTGTCCTGGTGGCGCGCATCGCCGCGCATCGAGCGCACGCCGTCGAGATCGAAGGTCTGCCCGTCGAGGATGTACTCGATCAAACCCTCCTCGAGCATCTCCACCATGTGTTGGGTCGATCCGCCTCGGGCAAAACGAGCGGTCACGTGCTCGGAGCGCATCAGCTCCGACAGATAGATCGCAAACGCAAGGGTGGTGCCGCCGGCGCCGGCCTGAAACGAGAAACCGTCTCGCATGATTCCGGTCTCGGCACAGAAACGCGCCGCCAGCTCGGCGATGCGACGCCGATCGGGGCTCTGGGTGACGCGCGTGGTGCCGGAGACGATCTTCGACGGGTCGCCGATCGAGTCGACCTCGACCACGACATCGACGAGGTTGCCCTGGATCTGCCACGGCAGACAGGGAAAAGGAACCACGTTGTCGGTCACCACGACGACCTTGTCAGCGTACTGGGAGTCGGCGAGGGCAAAACCGAGGAGGCCGCACGCCGCCGGTCCGCTGAGACCGTTGCCGTTGCCGAATGGGTCGGCCGCAGGAGCTGCGATGACCGCCACATCGATGTGAACCTCGCCATCCTGGATCGCCTGCCATCTCCCCCCGTGCGATCGAAGCACCCCGAGACCCCGCATCTTGCCCGCCGAGCAGTACGCGCCGAGCGGCCCGTTCATCGAACCTTCGATGTGGTGGATGACGCCCGCGTCGAGATGACCGATCTGGTTGGCGTGGACCGGGAACGAGGCCGACGGGAACCACATCAGATCCCTGAGGCCCATCTCGGCCGCAGTGTCGAAGATCATGTTCCCGACTGCGTCGCCGTTGCGGAGGTGGTGGTGGGTGGAGACCACCATGCCGTCGGCCAGCCCCACCTGCTCGAGCGCCTGCCGGAGGCTGCCGACCCGCTTGTCGCCATCGGCCGGGAAATCCACGCAACTGGCGATCGGCGGCGCGGCCTTGCGGCCGGAGGGCCGGTGCACGCCGACGCCCTCGAACGGCACGCTCTCCCGACCGTTGACCACGGAGGGCACCAGCCTCCCGGCAGCATTCTTCTCCAACTTCACAGCCATGCCGGGTTCTCCCGCAACGATATTCCACCCGCCTTCCATCCACGGGGGAGGTTGGGCGGAGATTCCGAATTCCGAATTCCGAATTCCGAATTCTTCATTTCCTCATTCCTCATTCCTGGTTCCCTGCGCTGTCCCAATCCTCTTCCAGCACCCCACCGACGATCGCCAGCTCGACCGTTCGGATTGCCTGCTGCACCACCGGTGGATCGACCATCTTCGAGCCCACGGCAACCGCGCCGAGACCCCGCTCCTCGGCCTCGCGGGCGGCCCGAACGACCCGTACCGCTCGCTCCACTTCCGCCTCGCTTGGCGACATTTCGCGATGAACGACCGGAATCTGGCGCGGGTGAATGCACCCGACACCGTCAAAGCCGAGAGCCCGCTCTCGGCGCACGTAGGCCGCAAGCCCGGCCTCATCTTCGATGTCGGAGAAGACCGAGGCGATCGGCTGGACTCGAGCGGCGCGGGCCGCGTACACGGCCGTTTGACGGGCGAGAAAGCTCTCCCAGCCCTCGCTCGTGCGCGGTGCCGAAAGCTCCGCCGACAGATCCTCGAGACCGAGGGTGAGGGCCACCACCGAGGTGTCGGCGGCGGCGATCTCGAAGGCGCGATGAACACCCAGCGGGCTTTCGATGATCGGCATCAGATAGGCCGCCGCCTCTCCAGCCAGGCCGCTCAGCACCTCCGCCGCACGACCGACCTGGGCGGCATCCTCGACCTTGGGCACGAGCACGGTGTGCGGGTTGTGGACGGCAATCGCGGCCAGGTCCTCCTCTCCGACTGCGCCCTGGTTGATGCGCACCATGCGCTCCGAGGAGCCCCAATCGAGCGCAACGAGGGCGTTTCGAACGAGGATGCGGGCGGCGTCCTTCTCTGCCGGCGGCACCGAGTCCTCGAGATCGAGGATCAGACCGTCGGCGCCGTAGAGTCCGCCGGAAATCATCAGCTTGGGCTGGTTGCCCGGGATGTAGAGACGGCTGCGGCGCGGCCGCTGGCGCCGGCGTTCGACATTCGCCCCGGGCACCGGGTCGGGAAGCACCCGCGTCATCGACCGCGAGACGGCCGGTGCCCGCCCCGAGGGCATCAGCGACCCGGCGCACCGCTTTCTCGATCGCCTCCCGGTAAAGGTAGTCGACCTTGGAAGTCAGCGCGATCTCGAGGGCGCCTGCCGTCGGCTCATATTCGACCCGGAGGTCGGACCGGACCCGGTCGCCGGTTGGTCCGGCTGCGGCCACCCTGATACCGGACTCGCTCATCCTCACCTCCTCAAGGTCCGTAGGTTACGCCTTTTGATACCGAACCGTCACAGCGCCGCAATGATCGCGTCGGTCATCTGCTCGGTCGTCGCCGCACCTTGGGCGATGGCCTGTGGGCCGCCGCGAAGCTTGAGCATGTCGTAGGTGCGGACCGAGCCGTCGGCGATCACCGACGCCACCGCGCCCCGCACCCGGGTCGCCAGCTCGGTCTCACCGAGCCAGTCGAGCATCATCACCGCCGACAGAATCATGGCGATCGGGTTCACGATCGACGGTGAGAGCTCCGCATACTTTGGTGCCGAACCGTGGGTCGGCTCGAAAACGCCCACCTCGCGCCCGATGTTGGCGGACGCCGCAAAACCCAGGCCGCCCACCAGACCCGCAAACCCGTCCGAGATGATGTCGCCGAACATGTTGCCGGCAACCACAACGCCGTAGTCTTCGGGGTTCTTGGTCAGCCACATCATCTGGGCGTCGATATTGGTGTCCCAGAGCTGGATGTCGGGGTGCGCCTTCTGGGCCCTGCGGCCTTCGGCAAGCATCATCCCCGACGTCTCGCGGATGACGTTGGGTTTTTCACACACCGTCACGCTCGTGTATCCATGGGCGGCGGCGTAGGCGAAGGCCTCTTCGCAGATCCTCCGGCACTTGGCGCGGGTGAAGATCCTGGTCGAAACCGCAAGATCCTCTCGCGGCACGTCGCGAAATGCGGCGAACCGGGGATGCGTGTTGAGGGCGTCCCACACCTGGTCGGGTGGGTTGGTCCACTCGACTCCGCCGTACAGCCCTTCGGTGTTCTGTCGAAAGACCACCGTGTTGACCCGCGGTTCCTCGGCGCCACCGTCCGCACCACGGCGGATGAAGTTGAGCGGGTTGCCCGGAAAAGCGATGCACGGCCGAATGGAAACGTCGAGATCGAAGCGCTGGCGGAGACCGACGATTGGAGAGTAGTAGACATGGCCTTTGTCTTTGAGATCGTCGCGAATCTCCTCCGCCGCCTTGTCCTTCGGCTTCGAGGTGATCGCGCCAAAGAGCGCCACCTTGTGCTCCGCGATCAGCTCGACCGTCCTTTCAGGGAGCGGGTTCCCCTCCTCCACCCAGTGCTCCCAGCCGATGCCGGCTGGGATCCAATCCGCCTCGAAACCTGCCGCCTCGAGCACTCTCTGAGCTTCCGGCAGCACCACCTTGCCGATTCCGTCTCCCGGCATCACCACAATGGAACGTCGCGTCATTTCAGATTCCTCCCTGCAGGCGGCGGATCGCCGACCGCGGACGGTAAGATATCGAAAGAGGCATGAGATGGGAAGCATTGAAGAAAAGATCAAGGACAATTCCACGAATTTCGGGCCGCCATTCGCCGGGTTCAGCGCCCTTGGACTGCTCGCACCCTTTGCATCGTGGGCGGTTGGCATGCTGGTCATCGCGTGGCCGACGATCGCCTCCGGCTTCCGGAGGGTCCAGGGGGGGCTCGGTGACAGCCGGCTCATCAATTTCACCCTCGAGCACTCTCACCGCTGGCTGACGGGAATGCCTCTTGCCGAGGATCTCTGGTCGCCGCCGATTTTCTTCCCGGTGCAGAACGTGGCCGCCTACACCGATCTCATGCTCGGGGTGGCGCCCTTTTATTGGATCTGGAGGTGGCTCGGTAGCAACCCTCACACCGCCTACCAGCTGTGGATGCTCAGCTGCTGGACGCTCAACTTTTTCGCCTGCTACGCCGTGCTTCACCGCGGGCTACGGCTGCATCTGCTCGGCGCCGCGGCCGGCGCATACCTCTTTGCATTCGGCAGTCCACGCTACATGAGCATGGCCCACCAGCAGCTCGTGCCACAGTTCTGGTTGCTCGCCACGCTGGCCGGTTTGATCTTGATCTTCGGAGCGGCCACGCGGCCCTCGCCCTCCGGTCGATGGATAGCCAGCGCAGTCTTCTGGTTTGGACTGGTCGCGCAGCTTTACACCGCGGTCTATCCCTTGGCGTTCTTTGCCCTCGGTGTCGCCGCGGCCGCCGCCTACGGCGTCATGCAGAAACCGATTCGACGGGAGTTATTCTCAGCCCTGAAGAGCCACGCCGTGCCCCTGGTCGTTGTCGCCGTCATCGCGGTTGCACTCTCGGCGCCCCTCGCCATGAAGTACCGCCAGGCGGCTGCGACCATCGGGGTGCACAGCCAGGGACAGGTTCACCTCCCGAAACCTCTGTCGTGGATCCTGCCTGGGAACTCGAACCGGATCTACGGAAAGTACCTGAAGTCCCTCGAGCTCGAGGGGTACCGCGGACTCTCCCAAACCAACGGTATCGGAGGGGTCACCCTGGTCGCGTGCACGATAGGAATCTGGTTAGGACGTCGACGTCGGGTGGTCCGTTTGATGGTGGCGGGCATCGTCGGGCTGGTTCTCCTGACCGTCACCATTCCAGGTGGCTGGAGCCCGTGGTGGGTCGTTCGAGAGCTCGTTCCGGGAGCGTCGGCACTGAGGGCGGTGGCGAGGGTCGGCCACATGATGCTCTTCCCTGCAGCCCTCGGGTTGGCGCTTCTGGTCGAGGCTCTGACGATCCGCCGGCGGTGGGCCGTCGCCGCGGTCGTGGTGTCGTGCGTCATGGTCGAGCAGCCGCACCGCCGACCGTCCTTCGACAAGGCTGAAGCAATGACTCGGGTGGAGGTGATCGCCTCGAAGGTGCCGGCAGACGCCGAGACCTTCCTGCTCGCCGTCGACGGCGCCCGATGGGACAAGTATATGCACGACGACGCGGCCTGGGTGGCTCTGAGGACCGGCATCCCGACCGTCAACGGCCGATATGGTCACTTCCCTCCCGATTATCCGTTCCGCGCACCATGGATTCAGGGGCCCACCGATGCGAAGGATATCCGCACGAGCCTCTCGGCCTGGGTCAGCGCCCACGGTCTCACCACACAAGGATCGAAGCTCATTCGAGTGACGCCGAGGCCGCCCGGCAAACGCGCGAGGGGCGTGTCACCTGGCCCACAGGTTGAAGCGCAGGATTGACCAGATCGCCGACACGCCATCCTTCCAGCCGATCTTCTTTCCCTCGGCGTAAGTCCTTCCATGATATGAGATCGGCACCTCGTAGATCCGAACACCAAGACGCGCCACCTTGGCAGTGAACTCCGGCTCGAAGCCGAATCGATTGGAGCACAGCGTGACGCTCTCGATCACCTCTCGTTTGAAGACCTTGTAACAGGTCTCCATATCCGTCAGATTGATGTCCGAAAACATGTTCGACAGCCAGGTCAGGAAGGTGTTTCCCAAATAGTGCCAATAGAACAAGACTCGGTGGGGCCCACCGAGAAATCGCGACCCGTAGACGACCTCGGCATGGCCGTCGATGATCGGCTGTAGCAACCCGGGATAGTCGGCTGGATCGTACTCGAGATCTGCGTCCTGGATCACCAGCACATCACCCGAGGCTGCCGCAAAGCCGGTTCGGAGGGCGGCGCCCTTGCCGAGGTTCTCAGGATGTCGGTGGCGCGTCACTTCGACCGATCGACCGTCGTCACGGGTCCGCGGGCGCCACGATTCGAGGACCGACCATGTCCGGTCATCAGAGCAGTCGTCGACAACCACGATCTCGAGTCCATCCACCGCATCCTGCAACGGCGCGGCCACGACCTTGCCGAGGAGGACCTCAAGCGTCGTCTCCTCGTTGTACACGGGGATCACAACCGACAGCCGCATCACGTCTCGTCCAGCCTAGCGCAGTCTGACGGGCCGGCGTTTTGGATGATGTTCACTGAAAAGCTCCTAATCGACGACTCGAAGCGGGTTCTCCGACAGAAACGATGGTGCCACCGCGTCCACCGCGACCCCACCTTCCATGTACTGCGCCACTGGAAGACCCAGGAGATAACACAGGGTGGGTGCCACATCCGGTGGGTTGGCGGTAGGCGCTCGGCGACCGATCTCGACACCTTCCCCAAGCAGAACGAAAAGTCCGTCAGGGCATGCTGCGGCGGAGGTGTGCCACGACTCTCCACCTCCAAACAGCCGTTTGATGCGCTCGAAAGAGCCGGGCGGTGAGAGCCCGTAAGGTGACACAACGGCCACCAGCGTACGTGGGTCGGCAGCACCGAGGATCGTACCGAGATGATCATCGACGAGCTCCATCACGAGCTCGAGAAAGCGACGTTCTCGTGAGTGGCGGGGCCGCAGCGGCTCGTGGTGTATGCGCGCCAAAGAGAGGGTCTCGAGATGGATCCAGACATTGCCCTTGCCCTCCCGCAGCGCCGCCTGGGCCGCATCGACTCGAGCCTGGTCACGCACGATGGCGGCCCAAAGCTGGGATCTTCGTTCCGGAAGATCCTCAAGCGCCGCCTCGAGTGAGGCGCTCATCGTCGGTTCGAGGACCGTCATCGTCTGAAGGTCGACGCCTTGCTGCAGGGCCGGGTCGCCGCCCCACGACCCCGGCCAGCCATAAACCGCGGTGCTGACACCGGAGGCGCTGAGCCTCGCCCACAACGGCGCCACGGTGGCCGCCGGGGGCGGTACCCGCTCGGCCAGCCCCCACGGCAGGATCATACGTGAGCCTTCGGGGGTCCACGGCAGCAGGCGCAATGTCTCGGGAAAGACCAGCGGAAAATCCCAGCCCCAATGGGCCTTGACGCCGTGTCGGCCCGGATACGTTCCGGTGGCTACCGAGGTCCATAGGGCCCACCGCAGATAGGGTCGATGAGGTGCGAGGGCGGTTCTCGCGCCTTCTTCCCTGAGCCGCGCCAGGGTTGCCAGGCTCTGGCTCGTCGCATCCGCCAACAGCACCTTGGTGTCCAACCCTTCGAGACCGATCACGAGCAGTGGGCGGGTCGGTTCGCCCAGGGGTCTCGCCTCGACCTCGAGGTATTGGCGCGGCGGCGTCGGCGCCCAGACCACCCGCATTACCGGCAGAGCGAGCATGACGATCGAAAACACCACTCGCACGCTGCGCCCAGCACCCACACGCCGGACGACAGCGCCGCCGACGAGGACAACCACGACCGCGATAGACCATGCCACCGCATCCTGAACCAGGACCCGATGGGCCGATCCTTGAAGCAGACGAGCGTGAATCTTGGCGTTGACCCCGCTGAGAATCGCGGCCGCCAGGAAGACAGCCGCACACAGCTCGGGCGCCACCCACCGGTCCGGTCGCGGCTGGAAGCGCTGGAGAGCCGCGAGGCCGATCAGAAGAGGCACTCCAACCAGAAGCATTCCCCAGGAGGCCCACAGAGGCATGCCGACGAGCACCCCTCGCACCGTCTGTGCAACCTCCGGGTTCATGCGCAGAACAAGCGCCTCGGAAACCAGGCCTGCCGCGGCACCGGCGCTGAGGGCGTCGATCGCCAGAAGTCTATTCATCCTTCACGCATGGTATAAGATTCGGCGACCGGGTGACGTGGACATCGCCGAACGGGCAATCCACCAGGTTCACGGATGCCAACTGGAGAGAATGACCGGCAAGTCGTCCCTCTGCATCGCGCTCGATGGCAGTGATCGTTCCTGGATCCTCTCAACGGCGTATTCTCTCGCCGACCATGTCGGCTGGCTCAAGGTTGGTCTCGAAGCCTTCATAGCACATGGCCCCGGTCTGGTGCGCGAGGTCGCAAAGATCGGACCACGGGTCTTTCTCGATCTCAAGCTCCACGACATCCCCGCCACCGTTCGGCGGGCGGCAGCGAACTGCGCCAACTGCGGCGCCGCTATGTTCACCGTCCACGCCGGCGGAGGGCGTTCGATGCTCAAAGCGGCAGTCGAAGGGGCGAGCGACGGTCCGCGTGCGGAAGCCCCGCGAGTGTTGGCGGTCACCGTCCTCACGAGCCTCGACAAGGAGGGTATCCTCGAGATCGGCTGGTCCGGCGAGGTCGGGGACCAGGTAGCCAGCCTGGCCGCCATGGCCAGAGAAGCTGGCGCTGACGGTATCGTATGTTCTGCCCTGGAAGTTAAGCTGCTGCGGAGTATTGTGGATGAGGGGTGCGTTCTGGTGACGCCCGGCATAAGGCCCGCGGGATCGTCCACCGATGACCAGGCGAGGGTGGCAACACCGGCCGGCGCGGTAAGAGACGGTGCGGATTATCTGGTCGTCGGCAGGCCCATAGTCAGAGCGCCCGACAGAAAAGAGGCTGTAAGGACCATCGATCGTCAACCGATATCCCAGCGATTTGCTCTAGGTAGAGAGGCTGCAACTCACCTGAA
>CBDTWX010000195.1:0-9535 GCA_965364305.1 uncultured Thermoanaerobaculia bacterium | reverse complement strand
ATGAAGCTGACCCTGACGATGGTCTTCTTGCGATCCGAGACGGGCACCACGGCGGAGAGGGTGCGGCCGCCCCACTCCACCACCATCCGGTAATCCCCCGCCGGAATATGCGAGACGTTCAGAACCCGTTGTTGTTTGTCATAGAGCTTCCCGGCGAAGCGCACCTCACAGCTCGTGGGTGTGCTCATCATTCGGAGCGAGCCTTTGCCTTCGGCGCCGGCCTCCACCTTGCCGTCGATGAGGTTGCCACGAACGGTGGTAGTGGTATCCGGCTGGACGAAAAACGTACCGCTGATCGTCTCGTAGCCCGCCTTGGAAAAGCTGATGGTATGGCGGCCGATCACCAGATCCGAGAGGGTCAGCGTCGGCGTGGTCTTGACCTCGGTTCTGGTGCCGTCGATCTCCACCACGCAGTTCTGCGGTGCGGAGGTGATCACCAGGATGCCGACCGCCGGTTTGAGAGGAGCGGGAGTCGGCGCAACGGGCTCGGGTTCCGGCGGGAGCGGCACCAGCGCTTCCACCCTGACCTCGATGGGCAGGTCGGTGACCTCCACCTCAAAAACCTGGGGCACATATCCTTCCCTTTCCACTCGGATGATGTGCAAACCGTAGCGCACGTCTGCAAGGAAGAAACCGTCCTCCTTGGCGCTGGAGGTGCCCGCCAGTTTGTCGTCGAGATAGATACGCAAGCCCGGTTCGCAGATGACCTGAATGTCTCCAGCCAAAGAGATGTTGGCTGCCAACAGCACCACGACGAGAAAAATGAACGTCCGACGAATCATGTTTCCTCCGGTCACGGATCAAAACCCTATCGGCCCGGTATTGTCGCACGGTTATCCGGCTCACGAGGTTCGCTGCGGGCAGCGACCTGTTGAACACAGCGTAGATAACGCAGTCTCCGTCAATCCGAAAACGGAGTTTTTGAATCGGGGGCATCGCGCCGAATCGATGAGCTTTTTCAACGATTTGCGCCCATCTGGCCTGCCTCCCGCATGCTACAATTCGCCGTCGAATCGAGCGCGCTCACGTCACGGGCTTCCGTGCGTGGTTGGGTCAGGAGGTAGCCATGCAACCCTTTGTGCGGTGGACTGTCATTTGTATTGCTGCATTCGCGGCGATTCCGGCGGTGGCCGGAACCATCGGTTTTCTGGACACGGAAAGGGCGATCAGGACCGTCAGAGAGGGTCAGCAACAGTACCGGATTCTGGACGACTGGGCGAACCAGAGAAGCGACGAGGTCGAGGCGATTCAAAGCCGTGTCGCGGAGCTCACGCAACGGCTCAACACCCAGCAAGACGTGGCGTCGCCGGAAGCCGTCAGAGAGCTCGAAAAAGAGCTCTTGCAGGCACAGCGTGACTTCGAGGACGCGGGGCGGGCCTTGCAGCCCGATTACGAGAAGAAACGGAGAGAACTTCTCGACCCGGTAGCCCGTCGGGTTCGAATGGTGGCCTCCGAGTATGCCGAAAGCAACGGAATCGACGCCATTTTCATACTCGAATCCCAACCGCTGGTCTACATTGCCGAGTCGATCATCGTCACGGACGCGGTGATCCAGATCTACAACGAGCGCTTTCCGGTCGACTGACCTTTGGATCCGTGCGGTGATCCACTGCGCCCACGGCGCCGGCGTCAGTCTTTCTCCTCGTCGGAACTCGAACGCCGCTTTTCCTCGTAGGCCACGACCTCGGGCTTCGGTTCTTGCGGCATCGAGATCCGCCCCTCGAAAAAGCTGCCGTCCGCGGCTGCGACCGAGCTGGCGGTGATGTCGCCCTCGACCCGGCAGCCCTTCCGAAGATCCACCTTTCCGGTGGCCTCGATGCTGCCGATGACTCTGCCCTCGACGACCACCGACGTCGCCGCGATCTCACCATCGACGGATCCCTGCGGTCGGATCCATACGAGCCCTTCCATCGAAAGCTCACCCTTGAAGGACCCCTTGAGCTCGAGGCCGCCGGAGCCCTGAAGTTCACCCTCGATTCTCAGGTCCGGGCCCACGATCGTGGCAAAAGAATCAGAATCATCTGTGAAACGACGACCGTCGCTTTTGGACAGCAAATTTTTCGCCATGACGACCTCCGCGGACACTCGCCGACAGGATCTCCCGACTCCAGGATATCAGTAGCCAACAGTGTTGAAGACAGCCCCCATCGGAAAACACACCTACTGCGAAACGTAAGACCACGCCATCACCTCGCCCGACTCGAAGCCATCGCCAAACAACATGTCGATCGTAGCTATCACCGTTTCGTTGATCGTGTCGATGATCGAGATTGTGCCGTCACCGGTGTTGTAGACGTAGGCTTTGGCCGCCCCTGAGTGGATCGTCACGGTCAACGGGTTCGGCCCGACGGGTATGGTGTCCGACAGCACGGTATTGGTGCTGATATCGATGACGGATACCGTTCCATCACCTTCATTCGTAACAAAGGCTTTATTACGGGAGATATCCAACTCGATCCATTGCGGAATATCACCGACAGAGAGCGTGTCGATCACGGCGCGAGTCATGGTATCTATGACCACAACACTATCGCTGTCCAACTGCGTCACAAACAAACGATCAGTTCCAGGATTCACTGCGATACCATGCGGATTATTCATCATTGGGATCGTCGTAAGGACCGTGTTATTCTGGGTGTCAATGATAATTATTCCGTCCACGAAATCTGTTGCATATGCCAGATTTTCTTCAGCGTCAACAGCGATATTTTGAAGCCTTGAGCCGATTGAGAAATCGGCCGTTTCGATGTTGGTATCTCCATTGATTACGTGCATGTTCGTCCCCGGTGAACCGTTGCTGAAGTCGAGGGCATAGACTATTCTCTTCTCGATATCGATGTCCACGGCAGCGATTGGATTTCCTAGCTCCAATGTCTCTACTGTTTTGCGATCAGAAGTATTTATGACTGTCAGTGTTCCGTCGTTCAAATCCGCAACGAAAGCACGATTCGCCGATCCCATGACAGCTATTTCAGCCGGATTTTTTCCAGCCCTCAGAAAAGCAATCACATCATCGGTTGTGACGTCGATGGCGACAATATTTCCATCGAGTATCTTTGAAACGTAAACCTCTGAAGGTATTTCAGAATGCATTTCAATCGACATTTCATCGAAATCAGATGCGCATACCGGAGAGTTCAAGGAAACGAGCAGAAAAAACGTAATCATTGCCGTGTTTTTCATACACAAGTACCTTTTCGTTCGATCCCATGGTTTCATATTCGTGAGTGAGAAAACACAGCTCTTCAGTACTGCGTTTGAATGCTGTATTCTCGATTGTCGCCACTCCGACCCGAGAACCGCGAACCTGGAATTCATGATCCGGATTTGTCCTAACTTCCACCACCCTCTGAGAGGGTCTGCAAGAGCTTCTCCGCCTCGGCGCCGACCGAGGAGCCACGACCGAGATCGGTCGCGCGCTGCAGGTGGAGACGGGCACTCTCGGACTTCCCAGCTCTCAAGAGAAGCCTGCCGAGGGCGAGCTCCGGCCGCGGATCGTTCGGCGCTCGCCGGGCCGCCTCGCGGTACCGGGCCTCGGCATCCTCCGTCTTTTCGCGTTGCTCCAACGAACGACCCCACTCGAGCCACGGCCCAGACTCCTCAGGAAGCAGCTCCGTGGCCTCTCGAAAGAGATGATCGACCTCCCCGGTTGCTTCGAGAGCGGCCAATCGCACGAGGAGTGAAACGCTGGCGGTTCCCGCGTTGCGCGCCTCCAGCAGGACGGATCGTTCGCTTCCGGCGCCGCCATCCTGACGCGCGAGGACCGCCAGGCGAGCCCAGGCCGAGGCGAATCGTGGATCCACCGCGACGGCTCTTCGCCACGCGGCTCGCGCGGATGCGCGATTCCCGATCCTCAGCTCAGCGTCGCCCAGCGCAAGCTGAGAGAACTCGGAGCTCGGGCGGAGGGCCGCGGCACGCCGCTGAGCTTCAGCCGCGCCCTCGAGGTCACCGCCTTTGGCGCGTGCCTCCGCGAGCCGCGTCCAGGCGACCGGATTGGAAGGGTTTTTCTCGAGCACAATCTCGAGCCGCTGAACGGCCGCCGGCGCTCGCCCGCCCTCGAGTTCGAGCCGTGCAGCGTCCATGGACTCACGCAAAGCTCGCCCATCCTTCGGATCGATCCCGTCGCAGGCCTCGTCGGAGGTGCCCTCGAAATAGCCGAGAGCCTCGAGCGCCTGCCCGACCTCGGCATCCGCGACGACCGCACTCGGTTCCCGCGCCGCCCTTGCGGTGAGGGCTGCAGCCAACTCCCGCATACGGCGCGCAATCCCCGGCTTCTCGGCAACCACATTGCGGACTTCACCGGGATCGGATTTCAAGTTGTACAGCTCCGGACGGGGCGCCGATACATAGCGCCAGTCTTGGTGGGTGATAGCTACCAAAGGCGCCCAGCCGTAGGCGGCGAGGGGAAACCACGTCTCCGAAAAGACGGGCTGCGGATTCTCGTCAAAAGTGTCGGCAAGGCCCGGAAGGACGGTCCCGGGCAGCGGGGAATCGCCTCCATCGAGGAGCGAAAGGAGAGTCGCGGCAAGACGATGTGCGGCCACAGGCCCCGCAATCAGTCGATTGGCCGCCACCTTTGGACCGCAGAGCACGAGGGGTACCTCGAGCACCCCACGGTAGAGAAAGAGCCCGTGGGTCTCCTCTCCATGCTCGCCAAGCGCCTCGCCGTGGTCTCCGACCACCGCGATGAGCCACGTATCGGCACCACCGGGCAGGCCGTCGAGCAACCGCCCGAGCTGGCGATCCACCCACCCGACCTCCTCCAGATAGCGGGTTCGTGCTGGCGACGCCGGGTTCGAGCCGGGCGCGTCATACGGCGCGTGGGGATCGTAATAGTGGACCCAGGAGAAGGCATTTCGATCCGAGCGCAGCTTGCGGATCCAGCCGAGCGCGGCATCGGTGACGGCGGCAGCGTCCCGCTCCGGGTAACCGTACTGGCCCACCCGTTCGGCCGCCATCCGGTCGTCGTAAAGATCGAAACCACGCGCCAATCCATAGCGGTGATCGAGGACCCGCGAACCGATGAAGGCGGCGGTGGACCAGCCGCGGGACGCCAACACGCTCTGAAGAGTCGGCAGCTCGGCTGCCAGGGCGCCCTCACCGTTGACCCGAAGGCCGTGCTCAGCGGGGTCGAGACCGGTGAGCAGGGATGCGTGGGCTGGAAGGGTCAACGGGCAGGGAGTCAGCGCGGTTTGCCACCGGGTTCCGGCCCTGGCCAGCCGGTCCAGATTGGGGGTCGTGCCGCTTCCACCCCACGCCCCGACGGCATCCGCGCGCGTCGTGTCGAGGGTCACCAGCAGGAGCCGCCGCGAAGGCACGGTCTTCAGGTTCTCGTCGGGCGCAGCATCGACGCCGGCGAGTGCAAGGAGCAGTAGGACCGTGATCACGTCGTCAGTTTACTCTCGTCGCGACGTTCACCACGACCAGATCTCGAAGTGCCCGGACGGCCCGGATCGGTGCCGGCTCGTGACCCACGCGTGGAGACAATGGTCGTCTCCGTCTGTGGCCACGCCGAGGTGGAATCGTGGATCGAGGCCGCAGCGCGACCAGAGGTCGAGCAGGACCAGGGACCGCCTCATGCACGGCCCGAGTCGGCGGAGAGGGAGCAGGGCCGCGAGACGAGCGGCACTGCCTTCGAGGTACTCAAGGTGGTTGAGAATGGCGAACCGCCAGGGCTTGACCCGGCGCAGCCGGTCGACGAGCTCCGGAAGACTGCATCCTGGCTCCAAACGCCGCACCCGCCAGGCAGCCCTGAGCACCGACGGCAGGGCGAGCAGAAAAAAGAACTTCTTGCTCACACGCCCTCCCGACCCTGCTCGAGCATGATGCTCTCGACGACTTCAGCGCGTTCGTGGGCAAAGGACGAGGGACCGTACAGGTCTCCATGCTCCAACAAGGCCTGGGCGTGGCACCTCCCGCAGTAGGCGAGCCTTTCGCAGGTGTTGCAGATATGGAGGTCGGTGGCCCGAATATTGCGGACTCGATTGAGCCATGGCGATCCCTCCCAGATTTCCCGAAAACTGCGATTGCGCAGATTGCCGCCGGAGCCGGGAAGGAGATTGCAGGCCAAAACGTCACCCGCAGAGTTGATCGCACAAAAGCGGCTCGCCGCGGCGCAGAGCGGCGCCTCACGATCGAGACTGAGTACCTCCCCCACCACCGGTAGAAGGAGGCTTGAAAGCTCGTTCTGTGGCACACGAAGCTCGATCGGACCGAGGTCGCCGTCCTTCTTCGGGAAAATCGTGCCGTAGGCCCGATGAGCGGCGCCGATCTCGGCCGCATAGGCGGCGACCGCCTCGATTTCTGACCGATTTTCAAGCTGGACCGTCGTTTTGAGCACGATCTCGACCCCGTGCCGGCAAAGCCTCTCGATACCGGACAGCGTCTTTTCGAACGACCCCTTCTGCCCCGTGATCGTGTCGAAGATCTCCTCGTTGATCGCGTGGAGACTGATCTCGACCACCGCGTTGAGCTCCTTGATCGCCGCCGCCGCGTGCTCATCGATCAGCGCGCCGTTGGTGAAAAGACGCAGCGCGAAGCCCAGACTGCGCGCCCGCCGAGCAATGCACAGCCAGTCGGAACGCAGGAGGGGCTCGCCCCCGGTCAGCGTGAGGCTGAGGGTGCCGATTTCGACGAGCTCGTCGAGGAGGGTCAGAACCCGTTCGGTCGTCAGCAGGTCAGGGGCCTTGAAATCGGGAATGAGACAATGACGGCAGCGGAGGTTGCAGTGATGGGTGAGCTCGATCGAGACGTCGATCGGAACGTTGTGCTCCTGCGCACGGGCGAGCAACCGTCCGTGATGACTCAACGGTTCGCCTCTCCGATGAGCACGCTGCGCACAGCCTCATCGGGTCGAAAACCCAGCTCCCAGACGGGAACCCGCTCGATCACGCAGCAAAATGTCTCGAATGCCCCACGGAGGTTGTCCCGGCCAAAGGTCGGCCAAATGACCTGGGGTCGCAGGCGGGCGGCGGCGTCGCGCACCGAAAGCCGTCGGCGGCGGTTTGTCATCGCATGCTCGAGCAGGTAGATGGCGTCGAGCGGCATCGTGCCCGGGCGACCCCTCCAAAACGGTAACGACCTCAGCTGAGCGTCCTCTCCGTCAAACCGGACTGCGGCGCGCTCGTCGCACAGGGCGTTGTCGGGAAACAGGCCTGCGAGGGTCGACTTGCCGCTGCCGGAGGGACCGCTGCAGATGAGGCCCCGGCCGCCAAACGCCAGGGCGGCGGCGTGGAGAATCACCACGCGGTCCTCGACGGCGTAGATCACCGCCTCGATGAGGTGATCGACGGGATAGGTGGCTCGTGGTCCGCGAATCATCATCTTTCCGGCGGCGAGGTCCCACTCGCCGCGAAAGGTGCCGCCGTTGAGCTCGACGTGAGAGCTGTGACGGCACGCCTCCAAGGGATGCTGTCGCGCCGCGTAGATGGCGCTCGGATCAGGGGCGCGCTCATCCTCCACCCGGTACGAGATCCGCAACACCGGTGGTCTCTGCGTCGAGAAAGCACCGTAGCGCTGGCGGACGAGGCTCGTGAAGCCCTCGTCCCGGCACGAGAGCGCCACGGCAACGCCACCGAAATCAAAGACCGGGCCTTCCGAAGCTGTGATCACGAGGTCGGCACCTGGTTGCAGAGTGGGTTCTGCGCCGGCAGGAACGCACAGGTTTGGGCGACGTGTTGGATCTCCTCTCGCCACACGATGCATGGCGGATCGGCATCCTCGCCGCGCGAATCTCTTGGGTTGGATTTGTCGGAGGCCGGAGAAACCTCCATCGGGGCCCGAGCCTCGTTCACGACCTCGACGAGACCCACGGTCAGCAACTCGGAGCAGAACGACTCAACATCCTCCCGAGCGATTCCAAACCGGGCGGAAAGAACTCCAGGATCGGCCGTTCCATCCAGGGCGAGCCAAACCTGCGCCCCTGACTCGTTCAATCCAAAGAACTCCTTGGCGCCGAGATGGACGACGATCGTTTCGCCGACGATCGTCCTCCATGCCGTGTCGGCGCCGCGTTGATAGATCACGTCTGAACTCACTTCACCATCCTACACGGAATGATTCTTGTTCCAGCAATTCTCAGGGAATCAGGACAAACGGTTGAGAGGCACAGGCCTCGACCTGGTCGTCGAGGGAGGCTTCGGCCGTCCATACACCGAAAATCGAGGAGGTCACGATCGGTGTGCCACCGACCGGAACCGACAGTCTGATCTCCGGCGGGCTCGAGACGCCGGCTTTCTGCACCATGCGAATCGCCAGGGGACGCGGGAATCCCTCCACCCGGCGCCGGCTACCCTGCCGTTTCGCAGAGGTTGTGATCGGTAGGGAGAGTGTCTGGTAGTGGTGTCCCTTGGGAGTGAAGAGCTTGAGATGCAGCACGTGATCGCCGACAGGCTCATCGGTGAAGCGGACCGTGAACTCGAGATCGAGCATACGACTGGCGGAAAAACGAGCCAGCGCTTCCGGCTCCCACCAGCCAGTGTCTCCAGTCTCGAAGCTGTCGCTGAAGACCAACTCTGTAGCTCGGACATCGATCCCGGTACAGCTACCAGCGGCTTTGTCCGGCAGCTGGTCGGAGCCGGCGGCCGGGATCGGGTCAGCGGACACAGTCTGAACAGTCGGCAGCTGGATATCGGCGACGGCCGAATGCACTGGGACGTCTCGGGTGATCGGACCTGCCGCCCCCGCGGCCGACACCCCGAGCAGAATCACTCCGATGAGTCCAGCAGTTCGAGTGTGGTGATCACGCATCTCGACTCTCCTATGGCAGGGGCAGGCTGACCGCATAGAGCCGGCCGTCTTCGGTTCCGACGTAGGCGATCTCGGCCACGACGTCCATCGCCGGGCTGCCGACGCTCGCGCCGCCGTCACCGAGGACGATCGAGGTGATCGCCGGGGCGCCTGAGATCTCGATTTGGTAGAGTCGACCGTTGGTCGACCCGACCCATGCGTACGATCCACCACCGACGCTCGATGTCAGCGGAACGGAAGGATTGGGAATCGAGCTCACCGACCAGTCGAGCGAGGCGCTGGCTCCGTTGTCGGTGATCGACCACAGGGTGTCGGAGGTGCTGAAGAGGAGCTCACTGGTGCCGAATCGGGGCCAGATGTAGCCCTTGACCGCACCGTTGCCGGTGCTGAACGGCGCCCCCCAGAGATCGGCCCCGGTGGACGGATCCAGGGCGTGAACCCTCCCCGAGATGGTGCCGATGTAGAGCTTGCCGTTGGCGAGGATAGGGCTCGCATCGGTGTCGCCGAGTGCGCGTGCCCAGACCAGCGTGGCGCTGCTCCCTGTGAAGCTGACACACCAGACGGTATTCGCGCTGCCACCCGATCGCCGGCGGCTCGTGAAATAGGCACGCGAGGTGGCGTAGTCGAGACTGGCCGTGCCGGAGATGATCCCGATTCCCAGGTCATCGCCGCCCTGCGCAGCGGTGTTGCTGAAGTTCCAGGCGAGCGCACCGTCGGCGAGGTCGAGGGCGTGGAGGCTGTTGTCGGCCGTGGCATCGACCGTGAGATCACCGAAGGCGAAGCCGGC
>CBDTWX010000194.1:0-9551 GCA_965364305.1 uncultured Thermoanaerobaculia bacterium | reverse complement strand
ATGGCCTCTGCCATATCTACGTGCCCCACACGACCGCCGCGGTGGTGATCAACGAGCACGCGGACCCGGACGTGGCACGCGATCTGACGGCCGCGTACGAAGCAATGGTGCCAAAGATGGATTTCGCACACGCCGAGGGCAACTCCGACGCCCACCTGATGGCAACCGTGCTCGGCAGCTCGGTGACGGTGGCACTCGAAGGCGGACGCCTGCGCCTCGGAACCTGGCAGGGGATCTTCTTTGTCGAGCTCGATGGACCGCGATCCCGCAAGGTTTGGGTCCACACACAGTGAATCCCGGTGCGACTCGAACGCAGTCTCGGTGGCAGCTTGTCAGTAAAGATTCTCGATCTGGTAACTTGCCAAATTGGGCATATAGGCAATCAAGCAACTCATAGAAAACAAAAGAGTTTTTCTGTTGACACCTCTCGAAAAGGATTCACAATATTGTGTGGAGGGGTGTCATGAAAGCATCTCAAAGACACAACCGCTTTGTGATCCACAACGGGCATCTCTTGCTGGCCGGGGTTGCCTTCGTGCTGAGCTCTTTCATCGCCGGAACCCTCGACGCACAGGACGAAGAGTTCGAGCCCATCGACAGCACGGCCTGTGCGGACTGCCACGAGGCGAGCTCCCAGGGATCGGTCTTTGCCGAGGACATCAGCCACTCGGCGCACGATGGGCTCGACTGTCTCGACTGCCACCTGGATCGGGGAACCGTGCCGCACCAGGAGCTGGACGAGCCTTTCTTTGTCGGCTGCCAGGCGTGCCGTAATTGCCACGATCAGGCGGCGGAAGATTACCAGGCGCACGGCAGGTCACGGCTGGGCTCGTGCGAGGACATGCCCCACTGCTACGACTGCCACGGTGATCACGACATCCTGCCACCAACGGCCAAACGCTCCATGGTCCACCCGGTCAACCTCCCGCAGACCTGCGGAAAGTGCCACGAAAACCTCGACATCACGACAAAGTACGACATCCTGATCGACCACCCGATCCAGATCTACGCCCGATCGGTCCACGGGCAGGCGACCCGGGGCGGAGTCTACGTTGCCGCGAGCTGCGACGACTGCCACTCCTCGGGCGGCACCGCCCACAAGATACTCTCTCCCGGCGCGCCGGACTCCAGTATCAACCACTTCAACATCCCGACCACATGCGGCCAGTGTCATAGGGCGATAGAGTCCGACTACCGCGAGGGTATTCACGGCCAGTTGGTGGTCCGTGGCGAGACCGATGCGCCGGTGTGCACTGACTGCCATGGCGAGCACGGAATCCTGTCACCGGACGATCCGCTGTCACCGGTGTCCCGCTCCAAGGTCGCCGAGATGACGTGCTCTCCGTGCCACGAGTCGGCGGTCCTCAACGAGAAGTACGGCATCAAGACCGAGCGACTCACGACTTTCATCGACTCCTATCACGGTCTCAAATCGAAGGCCGGCGACACCCATGTCGCCAACTGCGCCTCGTGCCACGGCGTGCATCGAATCCTGCCGGCGTCCGACCCGACCTCCACCGTCAACCCGGCGAATCTGAAAACTACCTGCGGCGAGTGCCACCCATCGATTTCGGAGGCGATGGCCGCCACGCCGATCCACGGTATCGGCGGCCAGGGTCTGCGGACTCGAGCAGCGGAGATCGTCGAGGACATCTACATCGTTGCCATTGTGGTGATCATAGGACTGATGGTGCTGCATTGGCTGATCGACCTCCAACGCCACCTCCGCGACGTCCTCGCCAAACGGCCGCAGGTGCAACGGATGCGGGCCGACGAGGTCGTGCAACACGCGCTGCTGGCCCTCTCTTTCGTCTCGCTGGTCATCTCCGGCTTCGCCCTTCGTTACGACCAGGGCTTCGTCTCTCGCTTTTTCTTCGGCTGGGAAGGTGGCTTCGAGGTCCGCGGCACGCTTCACCGAATCTGGGCTGTGGTGTTCATGATCACCGTGGTGTGGCACGCGATCTTCCTGACCACGGCGCGCGGTCGCAAGTTCCTTCATGACATGATGCCGATCAGACGCGATTTCCAGTTCTTCGTGCGAAGAATGCTCCACAACCTGGGCCTGGGTCGCAAGATGGAGTCGATCCAACGTTTCACCTACGTCGAGAAGGCCGAGTACTGGGCGCTGATGTGGGGAACCGCTGTGATGGTCGCCACCGGTCTCATGCTCTGGTTCGACAACTGGTTCATCAACTTCCTACCCAAGGGCGTGCTCGATGTGGCTCTGGTAATCCATTTTTGGGAGGCGTGGCTGGCCTCACTGGCTATTCTCGTGTGGCACCTGTACTCGGTGATCTTCCACCCCCACGTCTATCCGATGAACCCGAGCTGGATCACCGGCAACATGCCGGACGACATGTACGAGCTCGAGCACCCCGGCCATCTCGAGGAGGCAAAACGTCAGACCGAGGAGGCACTCAAACGACAGCTTGAAAGAGTGAGGCGCAGAAAAGCCAACGATTCGGACGAGATGGAGAATCCGAAGACCGAGTCTTCGGATGATCGAAAGGTAGAGCCCTGATCGCCATCGACCGTATCTCGGCAGATCCGGGCTTCGTGTAGACTGGCCGGCGGAGGAGAGAGCCATGGCCGTCGATCCCAAACTGTTGGAGATTCTCGTCTGCCCGGTGGACAAGACGCCGCTCGAGGTGGTGGAGCTGCCGGAAGCGGTTCGACGTCGTTTGATCGAAAAGTACCGCGAGCAGTTCAGAGGGGAGGAGCCCGTGGTCGAGGTGGGCCTTGCCTCGCAGGCCGGCCGGGTCTACCCGGTGGTCTCCGGAATCCCGGTGATGCTCGTTGACGATGCACTCTCCCGCGAGGAGATCGACGACTGAATCGGCATCAGACAAGGACCCCACCGGAGGCAGTGTGACCGACCGCGTCTATTCGGTAGCGGCGCTCATCGCCGAGGTCAACACGCTGCTCGATCAAGCGTTTCATGGCGTCCGCGTCGAGGGCGAGGTGACCAACGCCAGCACCTCCGGCCGCGGCCACGTCTATTTTTCGCTCAAGGATGACTCGGCGGCGCTCGACTGTGTGATGTGGGCGTCGCGGGCACGTCGTATGAAGTTCCAGGTCGAGGACGGAACCGCGGTCCTCGCCCGCGGATCACTCACCGTCTACCCTCAACGCGGCCGATTTCAGATGGTGGTCGAGGATCTGCAACCCCAGGGAGTCGGCGCCCTGCAGCTGGCCTTCGAGCAGCTCAAAAAGAAGCTCGAGGCCGAGGGTCTGTTTGCCGAGGAGCGCAAGAAGCAGATGCCCGCGTTGCCCAACCGGGTTGGCATCGTCACCTCGGCCAGCGGCGCCGCCCTCCAGGACATACTCAAGGTGCTGCGACGGTATTCGAACCTGGAGATCGTCATCGCGCCGGCAATGGTCCAGGGTGAAGGGGCCGCTCGTGAGATCGCCAGCTCGATTCGACGGCTGACCGACTCGAGAAGGGTCAGCGTGATCATTGTCGGCCGCGGCGGCGGCAGCCTCGAGGACCTGTGGGCCTTCAACGAGGAGGAGGTGGCCCGCGCCATCGTCCAAAGCCCGGTTCCCGTGATCTCGGGGGTCGGTCACGAGGTGGATTTCACGATCGCTGATTTTGTAGCCGACATCCGTGCCACGACCCCGACTCAGGCCGCAGAGCTGGTGGTGACGAGGCTCGAGGAGCAGGACCGCCGGCTGCGCGATGCACGGGATCGGCTTTTCCGAGACCTCGGCCGTCAGCTGCAGCTTGCCCGCACGCGTCTCGCAGGGCTCGAGGGGTCTTCGGGTCTGGCAAGGGTGCCACAACGAGTCGGTCTGTTGCGGGAGAGGCTCCACCGCGCCGCACGTCTTTCTCCGGCGTTAAGGCGGGTTGTGGAATCGGCCAGAACACGGCTCGATCTCGCCGCCCGAAGCCTTCACCGACTACCCGCCCGGGTAGCTGCCGGTGGCCACCGAAAACTCCTGAGCAGCCGTCGGCAGCAGCTCACGCAGCTGATGTCGGCGCGGATGGCGAGGGTTCGTGCGCGCGTCGAGGCCGGCGACCGCGCTCTCGGCCATCTTGGCCCGAGCCGAGTTCTGCAACGGGGGTACTCGATCACCTTTCTCGAAGGCACGACGACACCCCTCAAGGACGCGACTCGCGTCCACGGGGGGCAAAGCCTGATCACTCGCCTCGCCCACGGTGAGGTGCGGTCGTTGGTCAGACGGACCACCGCCAGGCCACGCCTGGTCGAACCGGAAACAGTGCGCCAACCCACGCTCTTTGACGATGCCACCGATGAGCCAGAAGATGACGGAGCTGCCGATGAATAAGACAACGAAGGATGGAGAGCGATTCGAGGATCAGCTTGAAAAACTGGAGAAAATCGTCTCGAGGCTCGAAGACGAGTCGGTCGGATTGGAGGAGGCGCTCGGTCTCTTCGAGGGCGGCATGGAGCTCGCCCGAAGCTGCCGAGCTCGCCTGGAAGAGGTCGAGGCCCGGGTGACCCAGCTCCTCGAGGACGGGAACCACGATGTCACTACCGAGGACGACGAGTCCGAATGAAGGCTGAGGACCTTCTTGTCCGCGAGCGGTCGAAGGTGGATGCCGCGCTCGAGAGGCTTTTGCCGACCGCCGACGTGTGGCCGGTACGCCTCTATCGAGCGATGGCTCACGCGGTCTTCGCCGGCGGCAAGCGCATACGACCGGTCCTCGCGTTGCTGGCCCATCGGGCAGCGGGCTGCGACCCGGACAACATCATCGAGGCGGCCTGCGGGCTGGAGCTCATCCACACCTACTCGTTGGTGCACGATGATCTCCCAGCCCTCGACGATGACGTCCTGCGACGGGGTCGACCTACCGTCCACGTCGCATACGACGAGGCGACTGCAATCCTCGTCGGGGACGCTCTGTTGACTGAAGGACTCCTGCTGGTCGCCCGCCATCCAGTGGGAAAGAGGTGGTCCAATCGCCGTGCGGATGCGGTGGAGATGGTCGCCGAGGCGATCTCTGCCCGCGGCATGGTCGGAGGGCAGGTCGAGGATCTCGAGGCCACCGGCAGGACTCCGCAGGGTTTGGACGATGCGGAGCTCAGGCTCGAACGGATCCACCGTCATAAGACGGGCTGCCTTCTGCGGGCGTCGATCGAGCTCGGCGCCATCCTCGCGGGCATCGATGGGTCGGAGCGCCAGCCGTTCATTGACTTTGGCGAGGATCTCGGTCTCGCATTTCAGATTGCAGACGATATCCTCGACGAGACCGCCAGCGCGGAGGATCTCGGGAAATCACCGGGCAAGGATCTCGCGACCGGGAAGCTCACCTACGTCACGCTGTACGGGCTCGAAAGCGCGCGGCGCCGTCTCCACGAGATCGAGCAGCAGCTGGTGGACAGGGCGCGCGAAATCGAGGGCTCGGACGGCGAGCTCGCAGCCGTTGCACGATTCGTCTGCCGCCGCACAAAGTAGCCCCCCGACCCGCCCACCCGATGCGGGACGCGAGATGTGAGATCCGCCCGCCCCCAGAACACAACGTCACAACTTTTAACGTTCGGCTCATCCGGAATTCGGTGAGGTGAAGAGAGATTGACGTTCTCCGGCAGCGTCAGCAGCAGGAACAGGAGACAGCGACAGCGACAGCAGTTGAACCGATGATCATTTTGAGGAGGACCCCGGGTCCGACGAAGAATCTGGGTGGGTGGGTGGGCTTCGTTAAACCGATGTCACAGCCACGTTCTCCAGCTGGACGAAATGCCCGCATTTCCGTTACTTTAGAAGTCGATGCTGCGAAAGCGTACCTGGTTTCTTCTCCTCATCGCGTTGGTTCTCCGCCTGCTCCTTCTGGGATGGGATGTTGGGAACAACCCCTCGTCGTCACACCCCGACGAGCGCCAGGTGGGCTTTGTCACCGAGAGGACTGAGGGCTGGTTCACCGACCCGGAGTTTTACGCATACGGCTCCCTCCACTTCCAAACCGTGCACGCCACGGCAATGATCTTCGGCATGGGCGACACGCTGCGCGGGCTCATCCTTGGCGGTCGCATCCTGTCGTTGATGGCCTCCATGCTGGCCATCGTCCTCGGTTGGGCGATGGCCCATCGCGCCTGGGGTCGGCGCACTGGGGAGATCTTCCTGTTGTTGGCGGCGTGGGTTCCTCTCGACCTTCAACAATCGCATTTCAGCACCGTCGAGGCCCACCACGCGGCATGGGTCGTGCTCGCGCTGGCGGCGTGTTTTTGGCTCGCATCGGGAGGCCGAGGCGCAGCCGCTGGCGGCGCCGGAATTGCCGTGGGCGCCTCGTTGGCGGTCAAGGTGGCGTCACTCGCGCTCGGTCTGCCGCTTGGACTCGCGTTGCTGCTGGCGGCACGGCACAAGGGTGCGCTCCATTTCTTCCGGCTCGCCGCTATCGCTTTCAGCGCTGGTATCGCGTCCTTCTGGATCTGCCAGCCCTGGGCCTTCGTCGACGGGCGACCACCGCTGATTCTGCTCGCCACAGGCGCATTCGCTGCGGTTTCCCTTGACCTTGCATCCCGGCGAAGAGGAAGCGTTCGGCTCGGGCTTTTCGCCGTTGCATTCACCGCCATCCTCGTTGCCGCCCTGCAGACCGCGCTGCTTTGTGGCGTGGGAGAGGCCATCGGCGAGCGTTTCGCCTCTTCGGGTTTCGCCCGAACAGGTTTCAACCCGGCCTATCTCAGCGGCGTCACCGAGCAGGTGGCGATGGTGATGGGCCGTGCTGACCTTCCGTATGTGCGGATATTTGTCGACACGCTTCCAGTGCTCTACCCACTTCGCGAGCTTGCGGCGTGGGGTTGGGGCCCGCTGCTTCTGCTGGCGGTGCTCGCGGCCGGGGCGGCCGGCGTCTCGAGATTGAGCGCACGGTGGCGACGAGTGGTCGCCGGACGGTTGAACGACGGTTCGATGCTGCTGTTCATCCTCCTCGCCTGGCTCATTCCCATGGCCGTGCGCCTGAGCACCCTCTACGTCAAGTTCCTGCGCTATTGGGAACCGCTGGTGGTGCCGGCAACTCTGGTCGCCGCGTGGTGGCTGGCGCGCCTGCCCGACCGATACCGGCGCACGGCTCTGGTCACCGTCGCCTGCGGAACCATCCTTTGGGGTCTTGCCTACTCGTGGGCGTTTGTCGATCCCCACCCTCACCGGACCGCCTCGCGATGGCTGGAAACGGTGGCCTCGGCGGACCAGGTGGTGGCTTTCGAGACCTGGGATGAGACCATTACGATTGCGCCCGACAACGGCGCGGTCCAGCGAATCCAGCTGCCCTCGTACGATCTCCCAGACGACGAAGCCAAGGTCGAGAAATGGTGCAACCAGCTCGAGCAAGCCGACTGGGTGGTGTTGACCTCCAACAGGGTCTACCGGACCGTTCTTGCCAACCCAGACCGGTTCCCCAGGACCAGTCGTCTCTACCGTCTGTTGCTCACCGGAGAGGCAGGTTTCGAGGTGCTGGCCAGGGTCTCTCGGGGTCCTCGGATCTTCGGTCTCCACTGGCCCGTGCAGCGAGCCGACGAGAGCTTTGTCAACTACGAATTTCCGCAGGTCGTGATTCTTCGCCGCACCGCTGATCTGGCCCCGGCAAACCTCGCGGAACGGGTCGAACGACCACTGCCTTTTTTGGAGGAGATGGGTGCTCAGGAGCTTGCGCGGCGCGAGCTCGAGCCGCTGCCGGCTATTCCACCGGTGCCGTCCGGCATCCGCCAGCTTGTGGATTTGCTGTCATGGCTGGTGGTCTTTGCGGGACTCGGAATCACTGCGTGGGCCGTGCTTATTCCCGTTCTCCGCACCTGGCCGGACGCCGGCATCGGGCTGGCCATGGCAACCGGCTGGATCGTCCCGCCGTGGCTGATGTGGATGGGTTCGGAGCTTCGAGTCTGGCCAACTGGGGCTGCCACGGCATCGTGGATTTGTCTGTGCTCGTTCGCGGTCGGCGTGATCGCGCTGAAATTGCGATGGGACGAGGTCGGCACGGTCTTGAAAAAACGCCGTGGCCCTGTGATCAAAGTGCTCGCAGTGACCGCTGCCGTCGGGCTGCTGTTTCTCGTAATCCGTGCATCGAACCCGGCCATCCACTGGGGTGAGAAACCGATGGATTTCTCGTTCCTCAACGCCTTCCTCGACGCTCCACAATGGCCCTCCGGAGAGCCCTGGATGGCCGGAATGCCGCTCCACTACTACTACTTCGGAGAGGTTCTCGCATCGTTTCCGATCCTCGTCGCCGGATGCAGCGCGGGTGTCGGTTACAACCTGATGTGCGCCACGATCCCGGCGCTGGCCGCGGCCACCCTGGCGAGCCTGGGTTTGTTGCTGGCGAGGCGCCGGCGGTGGGGGGCCGCCGTCATCATCCCGCTTTTCGGTTTGCTCACCGGCAACCTGGCCTGGCCGTTCATCCTCAAGCTGGCCCGAGAGGGCACCCTCTTCGATCTCTGGTGGGCGACCTCGCGCGTTATCCCGGGATTCGCCATCGATGAGTATCCCTTGTGGACGGCTCTTTTTGCCGACCTCCACGGTCACTTCATCGCCCTCCCGGTGCTGATCGCAACTCTCGCCTGGGGCTGGATTACCGTGGAGTCCAAAGGTCGCGGGTGGGCGGTCGCCGCCGTGTTGTGTGGTATCTGTGCAGCCGTTTTGGCAGCCACGAACCCGTGGGATCTCTTCATCCTGACGGTGGCCCTCGGCACTGGCGTACTGGTGATTGCACGTCGTCGGTTGGCCGGAATCGGCCGCCTCTCCGGCGCCGCGGTGATCAGCCTTCTGGCCGCCGCGCCGTTCATTGCGGAGATGGTCGCCGGTTTCTCGGCGGGAGCAGACAACCGCTGGCTGTTTCTCACCCGTGCCGATTTCGCTCCCGCCTCGGCGATCGTCAAGCACTTCGGTCTGTTTCTGATCCCGCTCGCCGCACTGGCTCTGGCAACCCTCGGGCGCCGCTCGTGGATGGTGGTGCCGAGCGCCGGAATCGGGATCCTCGCGGGTCTCTGGTTTGGCTCGAGCACGGCAGCGATGGCGCTCGCTGCCGGCGCCCTCTTTTCGACCGCGGCTGTGGTCACCGCCGACCGGCTGATCCGTCTCGCCTGGACGCTCGCGGCGGTCGGCGTCTTGGCGGTGGCCGCCTGTGAACGATTCACCCTGATCGACCGCATGAACACCGTATTCAAGGTATACAACGGAGTGTGGCTGCTGCTCGCGATCGCCTTGGCCACCGCCCTTCTGCGCAGCCGCAACCAGCAACGGCGGCTCCTCGCAGCGGTCTGGATCCCGCTCCAGCTGGTGGCGATCGTCAACCTTCCGTTGGGCATCGTCCAAGGCTGGCGGTATCCGCGCATGAGGTCTGAGCGACCCACCCTTGACGGCCAGGCCTTTCTCGCCGAGGAAGACCCACAGACCTGGTTTCTGGTGCGCGCGCTGCAGGGAGCGGCTCGACCGGCCGAACCCCTGGCCGAGGCGGCCGGAAACTCCTACGGCAAATTTGCCCGCATCACCATGCACACCGGAGGACCCAGTGTCGTCGGCTGGGAATGGCATTTGAAGCAGCGTGGACAGTCAACGGAAGAGATTCATCAGCGCTTCGAGGACCTCGAAACCCTCTA
>CBDTWX010000193.1:0-9719 GCA_965364305.1 uncultured Thermoanaerobaculia bacterium | reverse complement strand
GATGCTGGATGCGAAGTGAGGCTCGGGTGCGTTGAGGCGCGCGAAGGGGCATCGACGGTATCTGATCGCTTCCATAAGGAGCGCTGAGCCGCTCCGACGACACAGGTGTCACTCCTCACATTGTTTACCTCAGGGGCGGTTCTTGCTTGAGTGCGTCTCTGTCAACAATGTGAGGGGTGGCACCCCACACGTCAACGCAAGAAGCGCATGACAGTATCCGTGGGTGGGCGGTGAACCCTGAATCCTGTATCCGGGCGGATGGGCGGGCTACGTCGAGCTCTGCGCTTCAAATCCCAGCGAGGTCGTGGCTTCGATCAGCTCGGGCACCGAGAGTCTTTTGCCTCGGATCAGTGCCCGACCCTCCTCGAGCCACACCTCGGCGCCGGTCACGCCGGAGACCTCCAGCAGCGTGCGCTGCAGGCTGGTCACGCAGCCATTGCATCGCATCCCGGCGACCTTTAACTCCACCGTTTGTTCGTTGTCGTCCCTCACCACTCGCTCCCCAGCCGTTCGGCGGCGTGGCCGCAGAGCGTTGACCAGGACCAGAAGCAGGACGACCGCGTTCAGGGTCTCGAACCACGATCCTGCGCCCTCCGCGGATTCGTCGTGGACATGCCCCACCGCTCCCTGTACCGCGGAGGCGGCGGGAACCAGCGCAGAATCGGGCAGGCCTCCAGCATTGATCAGACCATCGACGGCGAGCCCGGTGGCCAACGAGGCGACGGCCACGGTCACGAGATAGAGGATGGCGGCGCGGCGGCCGAGCACCTTCCACAAGGTGGTCAGGGCCGCGCTGTTGGTTGCCGGTCCCGAGATCAGGAAGACCAGCGCCGCACCCGGAGACAGACCCGCGTGGATCAGACCCAGCGCGATCGGGGTCGAGGCGGTGGCGCAGACATAGAGGGGAATTCCGATCGCCATTGCCGCCAGCATCGGCCACAGACCGCCGCCCAGAGTTGATTCCAGGGCCTGCGGCGCGACGACCGTCGCGATCAGACCCGAGATGACCACTCCATAGACCAGCGCCTTCCCGATGTCTCGCGGCAGGACGACAAGCCCGTAGTGCAGTGCCTCGACGAGTTTTGGGCGATCGGGCTGCTTTTCGTCGCCGCAAGCACCCGAAGAACAACACCCGTCTTCGGTCGGTTCTTCGACCTTTTCCGGAACCTCCGCGCCGTCACCATTGAAGGCCTGGACCAGACCACCCCCGAAGATTCCCGTAACAAAAGCGGCAACCGGCCTGACCACCGCCAGGAAGGGGCCGAGGAGAGCGTAGGTGACGGCAATACTGTCCACCCCTGTCTGGGGGGTGGAAAGGAGAAATGCGGTCGTCGCCCCCTTGCCGGCACCGTGCCGGTGAAGGGATGCGGCCACCGGAATCACCCCGCACGAGCACAGCGGGAGCGGTACCCCGAAGAGGCTTGCCTTGACCACCTGTCCAAGTCCGTTGCCCCCGAGGTGACGTTCGACCCACTCGGGCGAGATGACAACCGACAGCAGACCCGCCACGAAAAAACCGAGCAGAAGATAGGGCGCCATCGCGCCGAACACCGACCACGAGGCCGCCAGAAAGGTGAGCAACCATTCCATCACTTGCTCAGCTTGTAGATCAGGTCCATGAGCTCGTCTTGGTGCTGTTGTTTCTTGTCGGTTTTGAGCCCGTCGGTCACGCAGGTCTCGATGTGATGGCGCACCACCACCTTGCCGACGCCGCGAAGCGCTTCGTGGATAGCCGAAATCTGGGTCAGGATCTCGACACAGCCAGTGCTCTCCTCGACCATCCGGCGCAACCCTCGGACCTGACCCTCGATGATGCTCAGACGCCTGAGGGCGTTCTTCTGAACCTGCTCGTCAACCGCAACCGCCACTTCCATCATCGTTGAACAATACCATACCCGGGTAGGGTATTTCAAGGGGCCAAACGAGAACCCTTCCCATTTCTACCGGGCGGCTCTATACTCACCGGTGCAAAAAACAGATACGGAAGGGAGAGCGAACGATGAGTGAAGAAATCACCGAAGTAAAGGTCGGCCAACAGGTGCCCGACTTCGAGCTCACGGTCTATGAACCTGAAAACCACGGCTTTGGAAAACGAAACTTCGCCGACATCAAGAAGGAGGGGAAGTGGACGATTCTCTTCTTCTACCCCGCCGATTTCACATTCGTGTGAGCGACTGAGTTCGCTGCTCTGGCAGAGCAGCAGGACAGGTTTGCGAAGATGGGCGCCGAGCTCATCACCGTCTCGACCGATACCGAGTTTGTTCACCTCGCATGGAAGCGTGACGAAAAAGAGCTCGGGAATGTCAAGTACGCCATGGGTGCCGACCCCACCGGAAAGCTTTCCCGGCTCTTCGGTGTCTACGACGAGGGCTCCGGGCTCGCACTGCGCGGCACCTTCATTATCAGCCCCGACGGCACGCTCTTCAACTCCGAAATCAACTTCTACAACATGGGCCGCAACATCGACGAACTGATGCGAAAATTCAAGGCCAACCTCTATCTCATGCGCAAGGCCGACGAGGGTTGCCCCTCGAAGTGGAAGGACGAGGGAGACAAGACCCTCCGCCCCGGACCGGAAATGGTCGGTCGGGTTCACGAAGCACTCCAAGATTGACGATTCATGCTCTGTGATTTCAACCCGGTCTCCGCTGCGGAGACCGGGTTTTCTTTTCCCCATCTCCTTTTCAGCCGTGGGCGCCCCGAAGGCGCACACGGCAAAAAAGGGCACAACGAGTACAATCGCGCACAGTTTCGATCACTTGGAGGACCCGATGCGCCGAGATCTTCTTACTCTCATCATCCTTGTCATCGCGCTGCCGTCCGGAGCAGTCGAACGCCCCGTTTCCACCTACTCGATCGTGGCTCGTGATGCGGAAACGGGTCAGATGGGGGTCGCGGTCCAATCCCACTGGTTTTCGGTCGGCTCGATCGTGACCTGGGCCGAGGCAGGGGTGGGCGCCGTCGCCACCCAGAGCTTTGTCGACCCGGCCTACGGTCCTCGCGGTCTTGAACTCATGAAGAGCGGGCTCTCCGCCAAGCAGGCCCTCGAGGCGCTGGTGCTGGTCGACGAGGGACGGGATGTACGGCAGGTCGCCCTTGTCGACAGATCCGGATACATCGCCGCCCACACCGGCGCCAAATGCATCGAAGCGGCCGGCCACCACGTCGGCGACGGCTACAGCGTCCAGGCCAACATGATGCTCAACGACATGGTTGTGCCGGCGATGGCGAAGGCCTACGAGTCAACCGAAGGCGATCTTGCCGATCGCTTGATGGCCGCACTCGGAGCGGCGCAATCCGTCGGGGGCGACATCCGCGGCAAGCAGTCCGCCGCGATGTTGATCGTCAAGGGCAGATCGACTGGGCAACCCTGGGCGGACCGGGTGCTCGAGCTGCGCATCGAGGATCACCCGACACCGATTGTCGAGCTCTCGCGGCTGCTGACCGTTCACCGAGCCTATGAGCACATGAACGCCGGGGATCTGGCCGTCGAGCACAATGACCTCGAGCTCGCAATGATCGAGTACGGGAAAGCGGCCGAGCTCCTACCCGACAACGTCGAGGTTCAGTACTGGGCGGCGGTCACACTGGCCACCAGCGGCAGCCTCGATCAGGCATTGCCGATGTTCCGCAAGGTCTTCGCCGCCGACCCCAACTGGGTCGAGTTGACACAACGACTGCTGAAACCGGGCATCATCCCCGACACCCGCGAGGGGCGCGAGTTGATGGAAGAGATCGTCGCCGCAGCGCCCCGAGGAATTCTCGGTTCTGACCAGCCGAACCCCGCCGCCGGGGAGCGGTGATCAGTCGTCGACCGCTATCCAACCCGAACTCCGGACGAGTTGGTCTACCTCGGCCTCGAGGGATTCGAGTTCGCTGTTACTGGTCGATGCGCCGAGGATGTGGATATCCTGGTTCTCACTGTCGAAGAGCATCCATCGCACCCACGTGAGAGGCTCTCCATTCTCATCCACGTCGTTCTCGACAACACGAATCCCTTTGAAACCGCCGATGGTCGTCGAATCCACGGCATCGCCACCAAATTCCGCAGTGACGTTGGAGACGAAGAGGGACTCCGATTCTCCAGGACCGAGCGGTAAGGACCACACGAACAGGCCCTGCCCGTCGTCGCGGATCCACTCCGAGCGCTGGTTGTCGTCGTACCCAAAGGCCCAGCCGTCCGGATCGTGCCCGCCGCTCCACCCAAGTTCGTTGGCGGCAAAATCGAGGTCCCGGTCCACGACATTGACGAGGCCTCCCAGAGCACCCGTAAAGACGGGCGGCACGACCATCAGCACGAGACTCAGCACCGCGCCGACAACGGCGCCACGGCGCCACTTGACTCGGTTCGGGTCCGGGCGGGTACGCTGCGCGAACATCGAGGAGAGGTGGGCGCTTTCGAGTTTGGTGAAGACGAAAAAGATCGCCCCCAGGATCACTGCGGCAGCGACCTCTTGGGACCCGGCCGCGAAGAGAAACGAAATCGCCACGATGAAGAAAAGCAGGCTCTCGCCGACAAAATCCAGGGCCGCCAAAACCGGGTGACCGGCGTATGCCAAGCCGGCACCCGGGAACGCCAGGGACAGCGCGGCCGCCAAACCGCGCGATTTAAACCGCGTCCCACACTGACCGCAAAGATCGGGACGTTTCGGTGTCGCCGCACCACACTCCGGACAGTGCCACAGCGGCACGGGACGCGGGTTGTGGACGTCACCTGGCAGCAGCTGCTGCTGGATGTGCGGCACCAGGAGCTTTATCACCTTTCGGTCCCCACGCTCCTGGAGCTTCCACTTCTGGGTGCGGCCTTTGACGGGTTTCAGGGCCAAGGTGCCGAACTTCAGCTTCAACTGACCTACCTGACCCCAGGAGTAGGAGCAGATCTGGGTATCCGCCCTGTCGGGCTTTCGAAGCATGATCTCCACGACCCGACGGTCGGTCATGACAAGCGCTGCGCGAAAAAACAGGACGTACCACACGCCGAGGCCGAAGACCTCGAGAAAACGGGGATTGTGGATGACCGGTACAATGTAGAGCACCGTTTCGTCAGAATCGAGAACGCGTTCGAGAGAGGGCTGTATCGCGGCAACCAGTTTTTCGCGGGCGTCCAGCTTCCGTCGCGAAAGATACTTCTCCTCGCCGGTAAAGCAACGATGTGCTCCAGTATCCGGCAAGAATTCACCGTCGAGTGGGCCGAGAAACGCGGGATCACACTTCAAACCACTACCCGGATCCATAAGCACCTCCGCTCACTCTCATTTCAAGTGTATCGAGTTTTTACCGAGCCAGGATCGCGTCAGATGATTTGACACAATCGTCACAGGTTGTTCAGCCGAGATCGAACGGCAGAACTTCGACCGCGATCGCCGGCGCCGGAGGCCCAAGCGGAGAAGAAACCCGGCGCCGTACCGTCAGGCCTCGACGAGCTGCTTGCTGACCAGGCGGCGATAGAGACCGTCGGCCGCCATCAGCTCGTCGTGGGTGCCGGTTTCGATCACCTGCCCGCCGTCGAGAACCACCACCCGGTCGGCAGTGCGGACCGTCGACAGGCGGTGGGCGATCACGAGGCTCGTGCGTCGAGCCATCAGTCGTTCAAGGGCGTCCTGAACCAGCCCCTCGGACTCCGCGTCGAGCGACGAGGTCGCCTCATCGAGAATCAGGATCGGGGGATCCTTGAGGAGAGCTCGGGCAATCGCCACCCGTTGCTTCTGACCTCCGGAGAGCCGCACGCCCCGCTCACCGACCTCGGTCTCGTAGCCCTCCGGGAGCTCGAGGATGAAATCGTGGGCGTTCGCCGCCCGCGCCGCTGCCTCGACCTCCTCGTCGGTGGCCTCCGGCCGACCATAGCGGATGTTGGCTGCAACCGCGGTCGAGAAGAGGATTGGCTCCTGAGCGACGGTACCGATCTGGGTGCGCAGCCAGCGCGCGTCGACCGATCGCAGGTCACGACCATCCAGCCGGATGACCCCATCGGATGGATCGTAGAGGCGCAACAGCAACCCGGCGACGGTCGACTTTCCGGCGCCGGACGGGCCCACCAGCGCCACGACCCGGTCCGGCTCGAGGTGCAGATCCACCCTGTCGAGGACCAACACTTCGGGCCGCACCGGATAGGCGAAGCAGACACCGTCGAAATCGACCTCCCCATCGACCTCGTCGAGCGTTTCGCCGCCCCCCGCATCGACCAGGGGCTCCCGGTCGAGAAGCTCGAAGACCCGCTGCGACGCGCCACGGGCACGGGCGAAATCAGACCACAGGTCGGCGAGAGCGCTCATCGACATGGCGACGATCAGCGTGTAGAGGATGAACGATGCGAGCTCGCCGACCGTCAAATCGCCGGCCATCACCATCCGACCGCCGAACCACAGCACAGCCGACACCGAACCGAACGCTGCAAGGGTCATGACGCCGATGAAGACAGCGACAACGCGCACCCGGCGCCGCGACACCCGGAACGACTCCCAGATCCGTTTTCCATAGCGCTCGGCTTCGGCGTCCTCACGGGCGAAGCTGCGGACCGTCCGGATGCCGGCGATCGTCTCTTCAGCCGCCTCGTTGGCGCGGGCGAGAGCGTCCTGCGCCTTTTTTGCCAGCTTCGAGAGACGTCTTCCGACGATCACGGCTCCCAACGCCACCGGCGGCACGAGCGCCAGCATCAGGATGGTCAGACGCGGCGACGACACGACCAGGAGGAGGAGCCCGCCGACAACCAGGACCAGATTACGAAGCCCCATCGAAAGATTGACGCTGACCGTGTTTTGCATCACAGTCGCGTCAGCGGTCAGCCGGCTGGTCAGCTCACCGGTCTTGCGAGCGTCAAAAAAACCGATCTCCTGCTCGATGATCGAGCGATAGACCGTCTCGCGCAACCGGGTGACGATCCGCTCGCCGGCTATCGTGAAGAGGTAGTAGCGCATGGCGACCGCCACTGCCTGCACGGCGAAAATGGCAGCCATGACGAAGGCCGCCGTGTTGATCGTCTCGGCTCCGCCGGCGAGGGCGGCATCGATGAGGATCCGGATGACCTGCGGATACGCGAGGCTCGCCGCCCCGCCGACGAGCAGGAAGACGGTGGCCACCGCCAGCCGCCGCCACTCCGGCACGGCCAGCGCCACCAGCCGTCGCACGGATACTCTCGACGAAGCCTCCCGCTCGTTCTCATTCGGTTCATTCTGAAGATCCGACATGGTCACACCCTACACGACGCGCCCCGCATCTTCAGGATCCTGCACATATTTTCGGCACGGAGAATGCCAACCACTCGATCGGTCCGTTGTCGGCGCAACTCGAGTCCGAGGTGCGGTGGCTGCCATATTCACCGCCAGACCTCCGCGAAACTCCAGATCTGCCGAATCTGTCAGAATTCACAGACCCCTTCAATAGAGAGGGAGGTCGGGCGGCGATTCGGAATTCCGAATTCCGAATTCCGATTTCCTGACTCACTTCTTGTACTTGACCGAACAACCGTACGGCTTGGTCTCAGCCGTGGTGACGGGGTTTCCGGCAAGCACTTCGTCGAGGGCGGCAGCGACGTGGTTGGTCGCCCCGTCTCCCTTGTCGCCTCGCGGATCATCGTCGATGGCGCCGATGTAGACCAACCTGCCTTCACCATCGATGATATACATGTGCGGGGTCGTCGCTGCTCCGTACAGGTGGCCGACCTCTCCCGACTGATCGACCAGAATCGAGTAGGGAAGGTCGTTTGCGGCTTTGAACCTGGCGTTCACCGAGGCGTCCATGTAGTTGGTCGTATTGATGGTCAGCCAGACCACCCCCTTCGCGCCGTAGGTGGTCGCCAGGTTTTTCATCGTGCCGGCATTGTAATGACGTTTGACATACGGACAATCGGGGTTGAGCCACTCGAGGACCACCACCTTCCCGGCATAGTCGGCAAGACTGACCGGATTCCCGGCGGTGTCGTTGAGGGTGAAATTCGGGGCTGCCTGACCCACCGCGACGCCGGCCCCGGCGACCGATGAACCTGCGATGACCAAAGCCGCCGTCGCCAACACCATTCTGAGCGAATGCTTCATCTCTTCTCCCTTTCAGTACTATTTAGCGAGATCGACGACAAGCCGCCAGCCTCGACGCCGTCCAGTCTCGTCAGTCACAACCACTAAAGAGTCCAGACTATTCGATCGGCCGACCGCGCCGGACAGCCTTCGCACGGCTGCGTCAACCCTGGTCAGATTTCCCCGTGTCCGAACCTTGACATCGCCGACCTCGAGAGAATCCGATGGATCGGGGAACCACTCGACCGTTTGAGGCGCCGCGCGCCACTGCAGCCAGAGTTCAATCTTCCCATCGGTCAAACCGCCCCTGGCGGTCAGGGTGAAGGGTCTCTGGACGTCATCGGATGGACGAGGCAGGTGCGCGACCCAGGCCCCGAAATCGGGCTCCACCGGCAGCGTGGCCAGCGACCCCTCGAGCACCGCATCGCCGATGACGCACACGTCTTTGCATGCCAACCAGGCGACCTTGGCCCCAACCGCTGTGGAGTTTCCGTCATCGAAATCCGGCGAAACACTGATCTCGGATGCCAGGACCACGGACTCGACGTATCCGTATCCCGGGATGTTCCCGCTCTGCGTGAAATAGACTGGCAGCGGCCATTGCATGGCCCCCGCATCGAAGGCCTCCGGAAGCCTCCATCGGATGTCGGTCGCGAGGCCCGCGCCCCCCGGGTTTCGCCAGTAGATGTGCCATCCGGGTCGAATGTCGAAGTGGACACCGAGCCAGAAGGTGCCGCCCGCTTCGGGGTTGGCGGCGCTCGTCACCAGCCGTGCCCGCGCGTTGCCGTCACCCCATTCGACCGCGGCCGCCGAACCAGCGCACAACAGCAACAGGGACACCAGAGGAGGGGACTTTCGCCTACCCATGAGAGCAAGAAATCAATCCGGGCTGCTCGTATTCCCGGGCTCGTGGACAAAGAGCACCCGTGCGGCAGTCCAATCGAGGCCGACGACGCTTCCGGTCGGCACGAAACGGTCCATCCCGAGATCCTGGGTCAGAACCCGAATGACTCCACCGTGGACAAAGAGCAGATGCCGTCCGGGATCGAGCGCGGCGACAAAGGCGTCCACCCGTTCCCGGAACGCACTGTGGGACTCACCCCCAGGGGTTTCGAAACCGCGAAAAACGCGGAAGACCTCACCGTGTGTGGAGTCTGCGTCTTGGTAGGTACAACCCTCGAGAGACCCGAAATGGCACTCGCGCAGTCTCCGATCGGGTCGAGGCTCACCCCAGGCCAGCCGGGCGCTCTGGATCGCTCGCTGAAGATCGGAAGACCAGACTCCTGCGAACTCCCGACCATCTATCACCGTCCGGAGAGACTCCGCTTGGCTGCGCCCGTTGACGGTCAACGGCGGATCACTCCATCCGGCAACTCTCTTGGATGCCGAAAACGTGGTTTCGCCGTGTCGCACCAGCCAGAGTTCGAGGGACTCCATGACGGGAGAGGATACAGGAACCCGTCTCCGAGCCAGTCTTCGTTACCGTTGCCGGGTTTCAAAATAACCCGTAGAGGTCGAATTGATGACAATACCGATAACGAAAACGGTAACGGTAACGGGCTCAGGCACGAAGAGGGAGGAGTATCCTGGCCCCGGAGGAACCGATGAAAACCATCGCCGATGTCAGCATCATCCCGCTCGGGGTCGGATTGTCACTCTCGTCGTATGTCGCGGCGTGCGAACGGGTGTTTTCCGAGGCGGGCCTCGAGC
>CBDTWX010000192.1:0-9773 GCA_965364305.1 uncultured Thermoanaerobaculia bacterium | reverse complement strand
GGGGCAAGATGCAACTGGCGATCGCCAAGATCAAAGCCGCTCGTGCCGAGGGCCGAGTCGCCGAACTTGAGTGCCGTGCGCTGGCCGTTCCACCGCCCCTCGAGATAAAAACCGTCCGTCTTGGAGAACTCCGCCAGACCGTCGCGATCGGTCGTCCGGCTCTCGAGAGGCTGATTTTGGAAGGAGTAGAGGGTCAGCTCGACACCTTCCAGAGGTGTCGCCCGCTGCAGGTGTGTGGCCGCAACGAGCAGACGCTCGCTGGTGCGCTTCGCGAGCAGCCCCACATCGCTGACCATCAGCGGCCGTTTCACCGATCCGTGGTTGTAGGCGTAGCCGTCGCCGCACGGATGTTCGTAGTAGGGGTAGTGTCGTGAATCCTCGCAGTCATAGAGCATCTGGTCGCGATTGAAGGCGATCGAGACCACGTAGAGCCCGCGCTGATGACCTTCGATCAGCGGCGTCAGATCGAGGGAGCTCTGGACCCACCGGTTGCGGGTGTCGCCGATCTCGAGCTCCTGGGTCGCGGCCACCACACCGACCCGGTTGAGATTCCCGTAGCTCCACTGGTCGGTGGCAATCGTGGTCAGATTGTTGTCCTGCAGGAACTGCCCGAGGTTGGACTCGAAAACGCGGTGGACCGAGACGGTCACCCGTTGGACGTTGATGGTGCGAAAGCCGATCGTTCCCTGACTTCGGCTCGGCAGGATGGATCCGGTCTGGGAAAACGATACCTGTGGTTTGCGGTTGGCAAAACGAAATTGCTGGCTGTAGTCTCCCTCCATCGGGGTGTCCCAGCGGCTCGGAATCCCGTGCCGCACAAAGACCGTGTAGTCCGCCTCGCGCTCGAACGCACCGGTCACGACCAACGAGCGATCCACGGTGGTGACGTTGAGATCGACGTGCGGTTCGACCCGGACGTAGCCCGAGAGATCGGTGCCCGGCCGAAGGGGGTCCGAAAACGTGATCATCAGCCCGGGACTCGTCTCCTGGTCCTGGACCACCAGATCGACCACTCCGAGATCGGCGAGCGTCCGCAGCTCCGCCTCACGTCGGATCGTGCCCTCGATTCCGAAGGGCTCGGACGGTACGGTGAGAACCAGGGTCACCGGTCGTTTGCCGCGTTCGATCGGGGTGCTGGTGAACCAGAACTTGCGGTCGCCGGGTTCGACCCTCCAGCTCAGACTGGTTTCGGACGGGCCGCCGCTCAGAAGAATGTGCTCTTCGATGTCCTCGAGCGCCACCGGGTCCGAAAACTCGAGAAACCCCCGATAGACCATCTCCATCGGGTCGTCCTCGTCGACCGGTTCGAACTCGCCCCGCCACTCGGTCAAATTGTTTGGAGCGACGGTGAACTCGAAGGCGAACGGTTTTGCATCTTTCTCGCCCGGTAGGACGGCCGCCACATCGAGAACGCAACGGAACTCGGTGCCTGGGGGCATCGGCTGGCGCGGGGTGAAGACCAGCGTTCGCGGGTCCGTCCAGGCCGCGCTTCCCTCGATCGCCGGGTTGAAGCTGAAGGCCTCCGCCAGGGCCCGGCCGTCCTCTCGACGCCGTTCATGCTCATCCACGAATCGGACCGAGATTGCTGAGGTGCGGGCCACCATTCCGTCCGAAACGTGCGAGATGAGGCGGGCGGTGTTGAGGTGGTTGATGCTCTCGGGCACCGACACCTCGACGCCCTGCCTGCAACCCACGATGGGGGAAAGAATGACAATCGCAAATGCGACGCAACCAACGGAGTGGGCGGTACGAAGGGGATCGATCCTCATGGGGCCTCCCTTTGTCATGCTCTATTAGATTACTTGCTTGTGTCGAACGTGTGGCGGAGACAGGTCGATGTGGCGGCAGGGTTGTCGATTGAAACGGTCCTCATGTGGCAGCGCGACACAGCGAACGGCGGCGACCATGGGTTGATCCGGCCCGAAAAAATGTCACCTTGATCGGCATTTTGACAGAGCGTTGACAGGTTCTTGTTCGGCAGTTGTTCAAAATATTGATTTTCGAGGTCTGGATTTGACACGGTGCACTCCGGGAGATAAATTTTTTCTAGAAGTCACCTGAACGGGGGATCAACCGGCGCTCAGGCATCGGTGCTCTGAGCCGCCGTGAGAGGGTCCGAAAAACGAGCATCTTGTGGAAGTGTGGAACGCTTCCGGGAGGGCCGGATGCCGAGAGACGACCAACCTTCGGCGGAATTTTCATCGTCCCGGGGTGACTCGACACGTCGTCCGCAAAACCCTTGTCGCTTGCTGCCGGCAAGCACGCCAGCGCCTGGGCTCCACCCGACCCTGATTGGGGGCTGAGATGCGGCGTGGGATCGATCTCGAGCATGTCATCGGCCTCATCTACGAGGCCGTGACCGATCCGGAGATGTGGAGCAGCGCCCTCGATGAAACCCGACACATGTTCGAAGCTGACGCCATGCTGCTGGTATACGGCAATCCCTCGACGAGCGATCTGGGGGTCGTCGGGGCGACCGGATTCGACCCTCACGCTCTCGGTAAGTACGCTGACAAGCATCTCAACGACGACGAGATGATCCGAGAGTCGATGGACGGCCCGGCCGGCATCATCGTGTCGAGCGCGCGTTCTTTTCGTGGAAAACCGTTCTATAAGACCAGCGTCTACCGGCGCCTGTTGGAGCCGAGCAGGCTCGCCCACATGATCGGTGCCGCCGCCTTGAACACGAGAGAGGTCCATGGCTCGTTGTGGATGGCGCGTTCGGACGAATCACCCGATTTCTCCATCCATGACATCCACGTCGTGACGGGACTGCTGCCCCATTTCGCCCGTGCGATGACGGTTCACCATCGAATCCGCAAGGCTGAGCTCCAAGCCGAAATGGCGGTTGGCGCCTTCGACAGGGTGGCGGCCGGCGTCGTGCTTCTCGATGTCAAAGGTACCGCCGTCATGGTCAACCGCGAGGCGGAACGCATCGCGTGCGCAAAGGACGGTTTTTTTCTGACGAGTGACGGCATTGCGGCCTCGTTGTCCGGCGAAACCAGGAAACTGCGCGAGCTCGTTCAAAGAGTGAGCGGCAACGTTCCGCGTGAGGGGCGTGCCGGCGGCGGTGCCGTTCGCCTCACCAGGCCGTCCGGCCTGCCCGACTACCACGTGGTGGTTCTCCCCCTTCCAAGAAGATGCCAGCCCAGTGGTGGCAATCGAGCCGTCGCGGTGCTCTTTATCACCGACATCGAAAGAGCGCAGAGTCCGATCGATCAACTCTTCGCCGACCTCTACGGCCTCACCGACGCCGAGATCCGTCTGGTGACGCGGCTCCTGGAAGGGGGAGGCCTCACGGCCGCGGCGGCGAAGCTTGGCCTTTCGCGCAACACCGTCCACTCGCAGCTCTCGAGCGTTTTTCAAAAGACCAACACCAAGAGCCAGAGCGAGTTGCTGACACTTCTCTTGACCTGCGTTGCCCCGATCGAGCCCCCTGACGAGACCTCCGGTTTCGACTTGACCGCGATCAAGCCACGGCCGATCCGCGAGTCGTGAGCTCGAAAAACGCGAAGTCCTTCACCCGTTTGGGTGATGCACCGGTGGCGGTCGCGTTCCATTTTCAACAACAGGTAGCCGATTGATCACCACTCCGCCGTCGCCCGGAAGACAAGGACCGGCGCACGAGAAGGGGCTCCAATGACGCCCACTATTGATGTACACACCCACTTATTCAGCGCCCTGGACATTCCGATCGAGGGTTATCTGCTGTCGCGCCGTTCGGAAAACCGGCTCGGCAGATTTCTGGACCCGGTTCTTTCGGTATTTCCCATGCCGCTGCTCTTCGCGTACGTGGCAAACCGGGCGCGGGAGAGGTGCGTGACTCGCCGTTTGGATGAAGACCCGAAGAGGGGGTGGTTCTACACCTTCTTGCTCTGGACCTACGGCAAGCTCGCCCTTCAGAGATTTCTCGACTGGGAGGACGCGCTCACCAGCTGCGCAGAAACGAACGCCGATCGGTTGGTCGACACCTGGCCCGAGGTCGACCTCTTCGTACCGCTGATGATCGACTACGAGTACTGGTTCAAAAACAGCTTTGACAACGACCTCGGCGAACAGATCGACACTGTCTTCGAAAAGGTGGTGCTGGCGCATAACGGCAAGATCCATCCCTTCGTTCCCTTCGATCCGGCGCGAGAGCTCGCCTACCGTAAGGCCAGGATCAACCCCGACGGCCAGTTGGAGGCCAACCGCCCGATGACGCTGGTGAAGGAGGCGATCGAGGAGAAGGGTTTCATCGGCGTCAAGCTGTACAACTCGCTCGGCTACAGACCACTGGGGAACGCGGACGAGACGGTGTCTCTGATGCGCCGCCGCATCGCCGTGCGAAACAACAAGATGACCTACCTCTTCGATGGCGAGGAGTATGACGAGGTTCTGTGCGAGCTCTACGACTACTGCGCCGACAGAGAGGTGCCGATCACAGCCCACTGCGTGATGAACGGCATCGAAGCCTACCCGGGGGCGAGCTTCGACTTCGGCCAAGCAAAATTCTGGGATGAGGTCCTGCGCCAAGAACGGTACAAAGACCTCCGCCTCAACCTGGCTCACTTCGGGTGGAACCAGGAACCGGGCCAGGGCTACTCGGGTCGCGAGAGCTGGGCGAGGGAAGTCTGTGACCTCATCGTGAGGTACGACAACGTCTATGCGGATGTCTCCCACCACCGGGTATTGACCCGCAGTGGAAGGAGCAGCTTTGTCGCAGGATATCGGGAGATGCGAGAGGGCTACCCGGACGACATCGAGAAGATCAAAAAGAGAATTCTCTTCGGCAGCGACTGGCACGTGCTGAGGCGGATGCGCGGGTACCGGAACTTCCTCGAGGATTACCTTCGGGTGCTCACCGCGGCGGAGCTCTATACCGGAGACGAGTTGGCGGACTTTCGAGGAGGCAACGCACTCGAGTTCCTCGGTTTGCTTCCGGGGGCGAAGAACCATGAGCGACTCGGGAGCTTCTATCGCGCGCACGGGATCGCCCCGCCGGCCTGGTTCGGTGCTGAGTGAGGTTTGGCTTGCAGCCGAAGATTGGTGAATAGTCCGGTTTAACCTGGTCCCGTCAGCTCGGGTGCGTAGCGCTGAATCCGTGATTCGACCAGACCACCGCGCCGAGTGAGAACTGCGATCTCGGCCTTCGAGAGCCGTTTCAGATTGGTCTTGATGGCCGAGGCGAAGGCCGCGTCGCCGAACTGAACCTCGCCCTCGGTGCTGTCGATCGAGAACCAAAGCGGTTTGGGCCCGACACCCGCCATGTGACGGTGCTGGATGCGATCGAACTCGAGGCCTCGGATCTGCTCCATCATGATGCCGATGCTCTCCTTGAGCACGATCGCCCCTGACTGAGTCGGTTGATCCACCATCGCGAAGGGCTTGCCGCCGTCGCTGATGATCACGTAGTCGAGTGCGTTGCGGGACCTCAGGGTCGGGTTCACACCGAGGTTGTCGTAGACCCCGCCGTCACTGAGCGTGATGTACTCGACCGCCGCGGCCGGTGGGTATCTGTCGGGACCGAGGCGGAGAGGTGGGAACACCGGTGGAAAGGCCGATGAAGCGGCAACCGCCTCGGCGATCGGGAAATCGGCGGCATCGACCACCTTCAGCATGTGCTCGCCCATCTCCTCCGGTTTGCCGCCGCCGGCGACAAAAAAGAACATGTTTCCGGTGGCCAGATTCGTGGCATTGAGATAGATCCTCGGACCGCCGGCAAGCGCCCCCATCGTCTTGCCGTCAAAAAGATGTTTGTCGTAGGAGTCGGCCAGCTTGTCGAGCCGGCCCTCGAATGGATCGAGTAATCCGCCGATCACCGACGACACGGCGATCGACCGGGTCGATACATAGTCCTCGAGCTTGTCGAGCGCTGTCCCGGTGCCCCAGTTCAAGGCCAGCGTTCCGCCGGCGATGCTGCCGCCGCTGACGCAGGACAGCAGGTCGATCTTGTCGAGAAGTCCCAAACTGTCGAGCTTTTTCATGACGCCGAGGTGGAAGCAGGCGGCCCGAAAACCTCCGCCGGAAAGCGCCAATCCGATGCGTTTCTCTTCGCCGTTGATCGTGATCGCCATGGTTCCTCCCTCGGTTGTGAATCCTAGAGCTTGAGCGGCTCCCCCCGAAGCTCCAATCTGAGGCAGCGGGTTACGGCAGGACGAAGGGGTCCTTGGCCACCCAGTCGACGCCGGTGCCGTGGTAGTCACCGACCATCCGTGCGGCCATCAACAACAGGAACACTCGTGCGTCCATCTCGTCTCTCATTTCCGCCTCCGCAGTGATACACTCTCAGTGAAGATACCGGATCTCAATCATTTTGTGGAGCCCACCGCCGGGCGAGGTCATCGATTGGAGCGATTGGCGGCGGCACACTCACGGGGAGACCAACCATGAATCAGCGGGCGCCCTGGACTTTCATGGTGTACATGGCCGGCGACAACAACCTCTCGTCGGCCGGCGACGCAGATCTCGCGGAGATGCGGAGGGTCGGCTCCAGCGACCAGGTCCAGGTCGTGGTCGAGTTCGACAACGCCGGTGACGCCGGCACCCGCCGGATCCATGTCGCCAGAGACGGCGTCGGCGAGACGGTGGAGGCGCTCGGCGAAACCGACTCGGGCAGCCCGGAGGTGCTGTCGGACTTCATCTCCTGGACAGCCCGGCACCACCCGGCGGAGCGTTACGCCCTGATCCTGTGGAACCACGGCGGTGGATGGGCGCCGACCGAGGTCGACCGGATCGCCCGTTCAGTGGCCTCGCCCGGGTACAACGAACGCGAGCTCGCCGAGCGGTCTTCGGGCACTCTCGGGCGGGTGCTCTTCCGCTCCTCCCTCGGGCGGATCTTCGGCCTCGCCAGCCCGACCGAGCGGGCGATCTGCTCGGACGACGGCTCCGGCCACTCGCTCGATACGCTCGAGCTGGGAAGGGTCATTGCACAGGGTGCCGAAACGATCGGCCAGCCTTTCGATCTGCTGGGGATGGATGCCTGCCTGATGAGCAACCTCGAGGTCGCGTATCAGCTGCGGGACCATGTGCGCTATATCGTGGCCTCGGAGGAGAATGAGCCCGGGGACGGCTGGCCCTATGACCGTGTGCTCGGGCGTCTGGCCGCCGACCCAGGGATGGCAACCGCGGATTTGGCGCGCCACATCGTGAGCGATTACATCGATTCCTACGCCGATCAGGGCTATCTAGGCGATGTCACCCAGGCCGCCCTCGACCTGTCGCGGATCACCGATCTCACGACAACGGTCGATGCATTGGCCGGGCGGCTTCAAGCCGTTATGCCAGCGGTCTACTCCGACGTGTGGCAGGCCCAGCGCCGGTCGGCGCGGTTCTGGCACAACACCCTCTGGGATCTCGGCCAGTTCTGCTCGGAGCTGGCCGCGCGCACGGCGGACGCCGAGCTTGCGGACGCGGCGACGGCGGTCGTCGACAGCCTCGAATGTGGTGAGGGACGACCGCTGATCGCGGAACAGCATCGCGGGCAGAAGGTCAGCGGCTGCCACGGCATCACCATCTATCTGGTGCCGCCGATGACGGGCCTGTCTCGATTCTACGGCGAGCTCGACTTCGCCACCGACCACCGGTGGCTGTCAATGTTGGAGGCGTACCACGCAGTCTGAAGGGATGCACCGTGAGGGGTCAGGGGCGTGAACCGGTACCACGACCTCGATCTCGAGCTCTACGACCACCGTCGCGACGGTGAGGGTGAGTCGCTGCGGGTGCGGGTGATTCGGGCACCGGTGGGTGTCCAGCGTGAGGCCGATGCGCCGCGGGTGCAGTTCCCGAGCCGGCTGCGGGCACGCCTGCGCGGGCTCGAGCGCCGCCAGCTCGAGCTCGAGGGCCTGATCGAGCTCGGTGAAGACCTGGCCGGTCTGCTGCTGCCGCTTCCCGTGCGCGAGATCTTTCGCCGCAACCTCGACCGGGTGGGCAGCGACGATGGCTTGCGGTTGCGGATTCGGCCCGACACTCCGGATCTCGCGGCTCTCCCCTGGGAGTACGCCTACGTGGCGGCCGCCGAGGTGCCCGACGGCCGCAAGGGTCCCGAGGGCTTCCTCGCCCTCGACCCGCGCATCTCTCTGGTTCGCCACGAAATCGTCGAGGGACCTGCGACCGCAATCACACCCATGCTCGCCGATGACATCCGGTTGGTGGCGTTGCTCTCCGAGGTCGATGATCCGGCCTTCCCGGCGCTCGATCTGGCGACCGAGGAGCTCAACCTCCGCCAGGCCCTCGATGGAGTCGGCGGCATCGATGCGCGCATCCTTCGTCCGGGGACTCGCGACCAGCTCGAGGAGGTGCTGACGGGCGACGCATCGGTCTTCCATTTCGCCGGTCACGGCGAGATGGAGCGTGAGATGGGTGTCGAGCCGGGCACGATCGAGGGTCGCGGTCGCCTCATCCTTTCGGGCGATGAACGCCGGCCGGTCCCGCTCGATGCGGCCAACCTCGCGCTCGAGCTCGGATCACGCGGGGTTCGCCTCGCGGTGCTCAGCGCCTGCGAGGCCGCCGGCCGCGATCCGGAGACGCCATGGAGTGGTGTCGCCTCGGCGCTCTTTCATCAGGGCATTCCAGCGGTGGTGGGTATGCAGTACACGGTCCGAGACCGCAACGCCATCGCCTTCAGCCGTCGCTTCTATCGCGCTTTAGGTGCCGGCAGGTCGATCGACACGGCGGTCAGCGACGGCCGCCTCGGCATCTTCAATCGGGGCGGTGGTGGCGACCGCGACTGGGGCGTGCCGGTGCTCTACCTGCGGGAGGGACCGAGCGTGCTCTTCCCGCCGCCGGCGGCTCCGTTCCGCCGCAACCTCGGTCTCGCGGTCGCCTCCTTGGCGGTGCTGGGTTTCTGGTTCTCGCTCCACATCCTCCCGCTGGTCGCGCACGGAGCCGCCGCCTGGACGGCCAAGCTCGGTTTGGGCGCCGGCGCCGTCGCGGTGCTTGCGGCGCTGTGGAAGCTGATCGGCTCGTATCTGGCGGGGGCATTTGAGGACGAGCAAGGCTCGTTGGTCGACCGGTGGCTGCGCCACCGACGCGCATCGAAGGTTCTGGTCCCGTTGCTGGTGGCGGCCTTGCTGCTTTTTGCATCGACCAGCTCGATCTATCTCAGGCATGACGACGATGCCGTGGAGCTGGCCCGTTTGGCTTTGGAGACTTCGCGAGGCTACCGATTCGATGCCGTGCCCGAGCTCGCGACCTCGATCGAAGACGGTCGAACGCTGGCCGGTGGGCCGTTGCTCCTTCGCCTGCCGCCGCGGCGGCTGCTGGTCCGCCTCGAGCAAACCTCTGGCTGGCCAAGCCCTTCACCGGCCAGGCCCTCAAACGGGTGATCCGGCTGGCCCTCAACAACACGCTGGCGTCCTGGCCCGCCGCGCCCGGCGTCGCGGACCCCAGCAGGGTATTCGCACTGAGGGTCACGATCGGCGCCGACACCTTCACAATTGATGACTACCGCCAGGGAGTCGTCTACCTGGGTGGCCCCCGAGAGGTGCTGACGGCCGCAATCGCCGCCGAGACCATTGATCAGCGGCGCGAGTCCCTTCGCAGGTGTCTGTTCCCCCCCGGAGTCGCCGATGCGCAGATGATGGAGATCTGGGGCCCCGAGGACGGGAGCCGACGCCACGTTCTGGAAACACCAATCCTCGGCGGCGACGAGACCGTTGAGGTCGAGGTCATCGAAACAGCCACGTCAATCGTGCGGTCGAAAAAGACCGTGTCGGTCGCCGATCTCGAGACCGAAATCATCAACTCCGTGTGCCTCGGGAGGACCGCCCAATGAAACGACTACCGCCACACGC
>CBDTWX010000191.1:0-9789 GCA_965364305.1 uncultured Thermoanaerobaculia bacterium | reverse complement strand
AATGGGCCAACCACCTCGCGTCGTGGCGGTCGTCAGCGTATTTCAAACCCTCGTACTGCTTGGCAGCCCAGGTGTTGGTCAGGTGGACCTTGTGCCCGACATCCATCAATCCGTCAACTAACCAGTACCAATTGAATGTCGACTCGACCGCTACGCCCTCGAGCTCCTCCCGATGTGGCTCCAGGAAACTGAGTATCGCCGACAGGTCGTTGCCGATTCTCTTTTCTCGTACGACCTTCTTCCCCTCTCTAAAGATGCCAGGTACGGGGGTATTGATGTTATCGTGATGGCACCCTTAGACCGATCAGGCAAATAGAACGGTGCCCGGATCGTCGCCAGACATTTTGACGATTCTTTCGAATTTCATTCCCAGCTTTTCGAGGACTTTGATTGATGCAAGATTGTCTTCAGAGGTCAACCCGACGATGGTGTCGATCCCCAATGTTGATCGCCCGTATCCCAGCACCGCGGAAGCAGCCTCGAAGGCATATCCACATCCCCAGTGCTCCGGCAGCAGAGCAAAACCAATATCAGACACATCGAGCGCCTCCCGGTAGAGCAAACCGCAGATTCCGATGAGGAATCCGCCCTCCTTCAGCTCGACTAGGAACTGGCCATAGCCTTCCCTCTCCTGACAGGTCCAGGGTCCCTCGAGGATGAAAGCTCTCGCGTCCTCCAGACTCCTGACTCCCTTGTCCCCGATGTTCTCGACGAAGGATGGTTCGTTCACCAGCCTCAAAACGAACTCTGCATCGTCGGTCGTTAGTTTCCGAAGATGCAATCGAGGTGTCTCGACGATTAACACAGACAACCCTTTACTCGACGCTGAAGGCCATGAGCTCCACCGGCAGGCCGTCCGAGTTGTCGATGGTGAGGGTTCCACAGGCGCATCCCGTGACTCTGCAGAAGCCGGGGCCCGTGACAAATGTGAATCGGTAGCAGGCGAGGTATCCCACAGCGGGGGTACCGCCGGCCGTATAGCCTCCGGACGTTCCCAGCGCGCCGACCATGACTGCCGGGTTGCACCCTTGGGTGGGGAGCACGGCCTTGTAGCAGATCACCGTCGAAGCGACGGTGGTACAGCCGGAGTAGCCAACAGTTGGGGGCCCGCAGGTCTGAGCTCCGGCGAGGCCCGTCCACATCGCGGTTGCGAGCACCAGCGCCAGTGTTCTCGGGACAATCGGTTTTCGATAGGAGCGGGGCGGACATTGGTGTCTGCGAAGCATGACTCGTGGCCTCCGACATCGTGTGCTAGGTAGCGATCAACGTTCAATTCCCAACCGCTTTCCGTTCCCCGGTTGCCGCTGTCGGCATCGCGGATGAGACGACGGATGGAGGGACGCGCAATCCAGGTGCCTCGTCGGACACGCCGGCCTCGATCGTCCGAAACGGCGATGCGGTCGAATTTCACTGGATCCTCTGGTCCACATTGTACGACATCGTCGAAGAAGCGCAACCCAATCGCACCCGCAAACCGAACGTTCCAAGGAGGTTATGAATAGGTGCCACCGTTAGCATTCACCGCTATGTTGCGTGGGTGGCACCTATCTGACACGCGACTTCCTATAGATCTATCCTACGGAACGCTGTTGGACCAGTTGGCGACACCACCGCTTTCGAAGTCATCGGTGAAGATGGTGCAGTCCACCGCGATTCCGCCAGAGCACTTTCCAGCCGAACCCGCATCGAAAATGGCCTGGATCTCGGTGCTGCACAGCCCGCGTGAGTAGATCGACAGTTCGTCGATCTCACCGGACCAATGACCGGGAATGGGCGCGTAGTCCCTGGCGCCGATCACCAGCCCGGCGCCCGTCTCATATTCGATGACGCTTGGTGCAACGACCCGCGCATCCAGCTCCCCATCGATGTAGACGGCGAGCTGGGTGCCGTCAAAAGTAGCGGCAACGTGGTGGTACTGGCCGTCTCGAAGATCGGTGACCCCGAACACGTCGGCCCCGCCGGCGCCTCCGTTCAGGAGGAACCGAAACACTCCCGATGGGGTGATTTCAGCCTCGTACCCGAAGAGTCCGGTGGTCCCGGAGTACGAAGCGACAAAACGATCGCCGGAGGCGGTCGTTCTGACCCAGCCCTCGATGGTGATCGTCTGCAACTCCAGGCTCGGATCGTCAGCAACGACGATCCGATCGTCAAACCCGTCGAGCGAGAAACCCGATCCCACTTCACCGGCGCCAAACGAAGCTCCGCCGACGAGGCTCCCTTCGTTGTCGCCGGCGATGTCTTCGGCGGTCCCTTCCGCGGGCCACCAGCTCACCAAACCGGCGGGCGGCTCGACACAGGTTTGGGCTACAGCGCCGAGCGGCATCACCAGAACGAGTCCGATAACAACACTCAGTTGAAGCGCTTGCATTATGATCCCTCCCGCCTCTCGATGGCACGCGACACCCGAGCTCATCGGTGTAAACCGCAACATCTCGCGGGAGGCACGCATGAGAGTGAGTCGCAAATTATTCGTCGGCGAACATAGTCAACTTCACACCCGCTGTCAAGAATTGGGATAGGTGTCACCTTCCCTATCGTTGCATTGTCGATCTGGTTGGCGGCTTGCCTGGTACCTTTACTACTCATCCCATCTGGTACCTTTACGTTGAATCTCCTCTCTCAGCAGACTTTCCCCCCGTAGCAGCAACATCAAGAGACTCTTGACAGGCCTCCCAGAGGAGCGTAGTTTCGAGTGCAGCAGACCGAGAAATAACCCGTTCCTGGCGCGACGAGCGCATGCGCTCGTCGTGTGGAGTTTGTTGTGGCGAACCCAGATCGACCTCAAAGGAATCAACTCAGATTCAGGGGTCCAAAATCAAAAAGGAGGCTCAACCATGAATACTTTCAGGCCCTATGCTTTCCTACTGTTCGCCGTAATCTGGGGTAACACCGTCTTTGCGACACCTGAGGTCTTTACACTCTGGTCCGGAGCACTGTTTGCGCAATACCACCGCCCAGGTGCCGATGAGCTATTTGGGACGGCAGACGATGAGATTCTGTATAGGCCGAGCGCATTTCGCAGCCAGCCCCCAAACTATGAGGGACGACTGAGTGGTCGAGTGAATTTCGCCAGTGATCAGGCAACCACAATTTATGGCAGCGTAACGGTTGACTTTGACCCCCTCGCCCCAGCGTTTTTCCCCGCGGGGAGTTGGGATGACATAACGCGCCAGCCAAGTCGGCTGGGAAACGGCATCAGGCTTTGGGCTGGGCCAACCACCAATTCACAAAGTTTCAACCCAACAACCGTGGCAGGATTTTCGTCCGACCCTGCTGCCACGTTCAACCTTGATTATACGGACATCGATCCGAACCACCCCCCACCGAACGTTGATGTGAATAACCTGGTCCTCACGGGTCTGGTGTCGAGGGTCAACGCGCCTTTTGCAGCAACCGGAAATACATATATCGATAACGTCCTGATCCCAAATCTTCCGCCCGGAGCGCAAAGCCTTCTCTTCATCAATCTTGCCGGCACCCGAAACGGCAATCCGATACGCTTCGTATTCGTTGGGCTGATCGTTTCGCCATCCGAGCAGGCTGACCTCGAACTGACCAAGGGGTCGGATGCTGCCGGGCCACTTAGTCCCGGTGAATTGGCCACATATACACTCGAGGTGACCAACAACGGCCCTGCGCACGCATCCGGGGTCGTTGTTACGGATTTCTTGCCAGAGGATGTAGCCTATGTGTCGGATACCTGTGGCGCAGGTCCGCCGACCCCTGGCGGTGGGCCGCCGGGCGACGTTCGGGTACTTTCTTGGAACGTGGGAGCGCTGTCGAACGGGGCGATGACGTCGTGCGATGTCGTTGTCGACGTGTCAGCGACTGCAAATTGTGAACAATTGAACGGTGCCACTGCGCTCGCCGATCAACTTGACCCGGAGCTCTCCGACAACCACGACGGGAGCGTCGTGCCCGTTCTCGTCACCACTCCCGACGGTCTGACGCAGGCGACAGATATCAGTGGTTCACTTTTCCCAGCAGATGGTGACTGCGTCGCCTGTGGAGGTGGATCACAAACAATGGCGGACAACTTCAATGTACCCAAGCCCTGCACACTGACAGGCATCACCGTGTTTGGCGGGTATACGAATAACGCCCCTCCTCCAGGCGGCGATCAGTTCGTGGTCGAGGTCTTTGAAGATTTTCGTCCCGCACCTCCGGAGCATATCCCTGGAGTGCCCGACTCGAAGTTGGATGCCGGCCTGAGATCTCGAGAAATCAGCCCCCCTGTAGTGAGAACAACGACCGGGCAATTGCTGTCAGGGTATTTTACGGAGTATCAGTACGAGATTTCTCTTGTGAATCCAGTCGCTCTCGACGCGGGTGTGTATTGGGTGGCTGTCAGGGGCTCGGCCTCGCCCGGCGAGGACTTCTTCATGGTGACAGCCTTTTCGGATCCCCTTGGCAGAAGTCTCACAAACCTCGCCTCAAGCGGGGGAGTCTATAAAGGTCAATGGCTCGTTGCAGATCTGAACCTCGCGCTCGAAGTTCACTGCCCATACATCTTCGCCGATGGCTTCGAGTCTGGAGACACGTTTTCTTGGTCGAAAATCGTGCCCTAATCCATAACAGGCGTATTGCCTGGGTATCACGTGCATCTGCCGGGGAATGATCCATAAAGGGACGAGGCTTACTCCGATTGCACCATCGCCGCCCTTTCTTCGCATCGTCGTACCAAGGATCTGATTCGCGGGCGCGTTGAGCTCACCCTCCTCGCTGTCACCGGTTTTGCCATTCGCTCGAGCAACCTCGCCGCGCTGCTCAAAAAACACCCTTCGTCGCTCACTCGCTGGCTGAACAAAGGGCTCGATCTAGAAAGGGAGGATCTCGAATTTCGCAATCGAATCAACAGACTCGATGCCGTCATCTGCTCAGCCGCCACGACAAAGCGTTCATGCGAAGTGTGGCACCTATCGGAGAGCACAATGACGGCAATGGTAATAAGTTTCTAAAGCCTGGCACTTGAATGTCCGAACGGCCGCGGGATCTCCGTCCAGGCCGGAATTCCTGAGGTCGAAGGTGATCGCGTCGTCCGCCTGCAGACCGACGCCGCTGCCCTGCAGCACCTGCACCGAGCCGGCGTCGACGGCCACCGGAACCGGCAGCGCGCCGGCCATCTCGGCGAGGGTGTCCGACGGCGCGCCGACCACGAGGTCCGACGGCCGGCCGCGGTTCGCCAGGCCGCGGAAGTTGCCCGCCGCCAGGGACTCCCCCCAGCGGTCGCCGTCGAAAAGCGCGAGATCGGCGCCGTCGCCGGCGCGGTCGCTGAACACCGACGAGCTGCCGAAGAGGGAAAGGCTGTCGAGGACCGTGCTCGGAAGATCCTCCTGCGCCGCCGCCGGCTGTCCGACGGCGATCGCGATGAGGAGAAACGGGAGGATGTATCGCGGGTAGCGCATGGCACAACTCCTGGGTTTGTAAGGCTCGAGCTCGGAGGCCGCGCCGGCACCGCCGGAAGGGCCGCCACCCTCTAGAACGGAAACCGCGTCGAAGAACGGCCACGCTTATAGGTACCAAGTCCGAGGATCTTGATCTTGGGATAGAGATCGGCACCGTTTGGACAACCGCCGTGTCGGGACTTACATTGAATAGCACCAGATCCACAAAACGGGGGTAATTTGACTCGAGACATCGATCCTCGAGCGCGCGACCCACCGGCAACCACGGTCGCTTTCTCGATACCTTTTTGTATTCAGAGGCCGCGACCATCCAGGTTGCGACGAAAGGAGATTCCGATGAAAAGAGCTGCGGTTGGTTTGACCGTTGCGTCGCTGGTTTTCTTCCTAGGTGCAGGAACCGCACATGCCGCCAAGCCGATGAAGATTAGCGGAAACGGAGGTGGCCAAACGCCGATCGGCTACTGTTCCGAGGAGGGCTTCGAAGTCTGGGAAGATGTCTCGTGGGAGTTCACGGGCAAGGTCTTCTTTGATAAAGACGGGAATCCGGTGAGGGTTCATCGGCACTGGAGCGTCGAAGGTGAGGTCTTCAACTTCGACGATCCGGATCTCTCACTTGAGTACAAGAACGTCGTTTACAACGAGGTGTGGGACCTCGAGTCTGGCGAGACTCGGTACACAGGGCTCTGGGCCCTGGTCACCGTCCCGGGTTACGGGGCCATCTTCATAGATGTCGGATTGATCCTCCTTGACGAGGACTTCAACATCATCTTCGAGGCCGGCCGGCATCAATGGTGGCACGCGAACGTCGACGCCCTCTGCGGGCATCTGTCGCCGTGAGTGCCGCCTTCAATTCTGTTTTCAACTGCGTGCCAGACCCAAGGACCCTTGTATAGCGATGTGCCGGAATTTCGTCCTCTGGTGAGGTGCGGTTCCTGATTCTTCAAAACATGCTGGGCTCGGCACCGCAATTGCAGCAACGCCACCGTGATGGTGGCGTTATTTACGTACGTCCGCTCGGCGCTGTCGGGTATTTGTTGAAGCGGAAAGGTACCAGGTACGGGGGTATTGACTGATCGGTCAAAAGGTACCATCACGATAACATCAATACCCCCGAGCCTGGCACCTTTATGGCACCTTTAGGGCGGTCTCCAGTGGCAACGATTCCGGTTCGGTCAGGTCAGTCGCAGTACAGTGTCAACTCGACGATCTGTTCCTTACAGGCCGCGAACTCCTCGGCGGTGATTGGGAGCGACATTCCCCGGAAGGCGACTTCGGGGGGACATGTTGCGCCAATACAGCCGAGGTATCCACTACAAAACGTGCCGTCTGCGCAATTCCCGCTGGTGGCCTCGATCTCGAAGATGAAGAGGTTGTCGCCGGTAAGGACTGAGGCTTCGCTGATGAAATTGACCTCTTGGGAGCAGTCGCTCCGCTCGACCAGGAATTCCGATTTGCAGTCCAGCGATTGGTCCAGGATGTCCGCAAACGACGGCTGATACTGGAAATACTGGAGATCATCCTCGCTCCAACACGGACAAAGGACCTCGTCCCCGGGTCCGTTCGGATTCGGAATGCACGGCATATCCGGGTCCCCATCCCTCATCTTTCGCCGGTAGTTGTCGAGGATCTTTCGATCGCTCTGCTTGCAAACGCTGAAAGGGTCTTCGAGTGAAAAGTCGGGTTCGCAGTCGTGCGCCTCACAGAACGCAATGCACAGCCCGTAAAGTCCGGGGGTTCCATGCTTCAGGTCGTCGCAAATGGTCTCTTCCGCCGGAGTCGCCCCATCGGGTGTCCGCTGACGGGAGTTTGGCTTCCCCTTGGCAGTGGCCACTGAAGACACGGAGGCGATGAACAGAAAGGCGGCCGCGATCGTACAGATTTTTCTCCACATTGTCCCTTCTCCTTCATGTCCGCCCTCTCACTCGTACTAATATTTTACAGTTCATGCGCACATTACAGCGCCAAGGGGCCACCTTTAACAATTCTGTGACACCGGCAGGCACTCATTCCGATCCCAAACACAGGGAAATGACGTTTAATGTTTTGAAGGGGGCCTTCGATGAAACAGATCTGTCTGGCCAGCCTCGGTGCGGCGATGGCCTGGGGGCAGCAGCCGGAGCTGGCGAGCGTCAACGCCGCCGGAACCAACGCCAGTAACAACATCTCGGAAATGGGTGCCTGGCGCCTTTACGGGTGCCCGGCACCTTTAATGAAAATCGCCAGCCGAGAGTCCGACGGGGGTCATTGCCGATGAAAAGTATGTGGTTTGAAATGTTGGTGGTCGCCGGCATCGCCGGTGTCGCGAGCGCGGGCTTCGCGCAGGAGGTCGTTTTCGCAGATGGTTTCGAACGAACGGACCCCTGCTCGTGGTCGAGCGCGAGTACCTCATACGGGTGCACGCAGGGGATCACCATCACGTTGCCGGGTGATGTGACGATGGAGCTGGTCTACATTCCTGCCGGGACCTTCCAAATGGGCTCGCTGACCTCCGAACGAGGTCAGTGGTTGTACAACGAGGACCTGCACGAGGTGACCCTGACGCAGGGTTACTATCTGGGCAAGTACGAGGTGACGCAGGCGCAGTGGCAGGCCGTGATGGGTTCGATGCCGGACGACTGTGGGAATACCGGTGTCGGACCGAACTACCCCGTGTACTGCGTATCGTGGGATGACATCTGCGGCGGGACGAGCGGTCAAGACTGTATTGCGACGAGCTTCATCGGCAAATTGAATCAGCAGCAGGGGACCACCGCGTTTCGGCTTCCGACGGAAGCGGAATGGGAGCGAGGGGCGAGGGGCAATACGCAGACGGTGTTTTCATTCGGTGACGACCTCAGCTGTCTTCTGACTGATTGTTCACACTGCTTCCTGTTCGATCGGTACATGCTGTGGTGCGGAAATCAGGTCACCGGTGTCGAGGAAGTAGGCTCCAGGTTGCCGAACGCATTTGGTCTGTACAGCATGCACGGAAACGTCACGGAATGGGTGGCTGATCGGTACGATGAACACCTGGGATTCGACCCGCAGATCGATCCCACTGGGTCCGTATCGGGCTTGGCCCGCGTCACACGTGGCGGCTCCTTTGCGGCCTTCGCCCGGGAGTGCCGATCGGCGTTTCGGGTCCCCGGCGTGCCGTCCGTGGCCGGCAACGGGTCAGGCTTCCGCGTCGCCAGATCTGAATAGGCGCCAGGCTCGGCCTGGCGCACGCCTAGCCCGCATATTGCGGCAGATCTCCGGCCGTAGCAGGAAATTGGTGAGATATGCGGGCTAGCATCTATTCGAGAATCTCGAGTAGCTGCAGCGGCTCCTCGATGATGTGCTCGGCACCGGCCTCGAGCAGCTCGTCGGCTTCGCGGAAACCCCAGGTGACGCCGACCGTTCGCATGCCGGCGTTGCGGCCCGTTTTCATGTCGATCGATGTGTCGCCGACGAAGACCGACTTCTCGGGCTGAATTCCGAGCTCCGTTACGACCGCGAGGGCCGACGTGGCGTCCGGTTTGAGGGGCACGCCGTCGCGAGCGCCCCGCACGATGGCGAACGGGCTGTGAGGGAAAAGTTCGCCGACGATCTCGCGGGTGGGCGAATCTGGTTTGTTGGAGAGAACCGCGGTGCGGATCTCGAGGGTGTTGAGTTCGTTCAGCAGATTCGGGATCTCCGGGAAGGGACGAGTGGTGGCCGTCCACCGTGTCGAGTACTCGCGCCGCATCTGCAGCACGACCTCCGCGACATCTGCTTTTTTGACGACCTCACGCGGCAGCGCCCGCCACCAGAGTTTCGATGCCATCGCCGACCATGTATCGATAGTCGGCCCGCGGATGAGCTGGATGTCCGAGCTCCTGCAACACGGCGTTCATCGCGTCGGCAAGGTCGCCGAGACTGTCGATGAGTGTGCCATCGAGATCGAAGATGACGAGCTCAGTAAACATCTGACCGGCTCGTCACGACGGCTGCGAATCGAGCATCCAGCATCTATTGAATTCTCCCCGTCAAAAGTACCAGGCACCAATGTTACCCCGCAGCAGGCTTTCCCGAGCATGCCAAGAGATCGGGCGCGGCGCTGGCGATCGTTCATCGAGAAGGAACGCCGCTTGATCGGATTGTGGACGTGGTCGTACGCGAGCAGATCGGGCCGACGATGGCGATGGTCTAGCCCGGACAATTCACCAATCTTCGGCTGCAAGGCCCGATGCACCGCCCCCAGCGCCGTTTTCTCGCCTCGGGGTGCTCGACGTACTGTCACGTACGCCTCCGCGCCCCTCGGGTCGAAAACGACCCTGGGCACGTCACCTCGAACCTTTCGCTTCGAACGCTGGTGAATAGTCCGGGCTAGGCACGTCACCTCGAACCTTTCGCTTCGAACGCTGGTGAATAGTCCGGGCTAGCT
>CBDTWX010000190.1:0-9863 GCA_965364305.1 uncultured Thermoanaerobaculia bacterium | reverse complement strand
CCAACCCGCCCACCCGATGCTCGATTCTGGATGCTGGATGCTGGATCCGCCCACCCGCCCGTGTTATTTCGAATTTCGAATTTCGGATTGCGGATTCGCCACCCACCCACCACCTCATATATTCGGCGTCGTGCTCGGAGCGGGTGGGGTGGTGATTGCTGCCGCTGTTCACTGCCGCTGCCGCTGTCAACTGACGCTGTCCCTGTCCCTGGACCTGCCGCTGAATGCTGTGGCTGCGTCCACCCCTCTCATCCGCGGGCCCTATCGGACCCGCCGACCCATCATCTGCGTGATCCGCGGCTTTCAGGGGTGGGTGGAGGCTCTGCGTCTCCGCGCCTCAGCGTCATATCTGGTCGGCTGGGTGGCCTTGTATCCTGCATCCTGCATTTGGGTGGTCAGGCGGGGCCCAAGCCCCAGGCCTCGGATCGGTGGGTGGGTGGAGGGGGCCGGATCAGGAGTTTGAGGACCAGCCGGAGAGATCGCCAGACTCGAGGCCGCTCACAAAGACCGCAGCCTCGCTACGGGCCTCTTCAACCGGCTCCGGTGCGACGTCGTCAGCCACCATCTTCGCTGCTGCGTCGGGATCCTCGAAATCCATCGCCGAGACCAGCTCTCCCGCCGTCAAAGCGCTTCTGGCGCCGGTCGGAGCAACCTGGCCGTCTCGCCACATCAGGGTCGTCGTTCCCAGGCCGACCGCGAGCACGGCCGCGGCGGCGGCCGCCAACCACGCGTGACGCCGCCGGGCGGGAGGCGTCCAGCTCGAGAAGATCTCTTCGACCGCGGTGTCGATCGCCGACAACGAGTCGGCACCAAAGGACCGATCCCACCAGCCCGCGCAGTGGTCGCACCCTGTCCGCGCCTGCTCGGCGCGCACGGCTTCCTCATCCTGAAGCCGGCCACGGGCCAGCTCGAGCACCAGGTTTCCGTGTTCGGGACAATTGGTCAACGTCATCGATCCTCCACCTCATAAGACGCAGGCGCAGGTCCCGGGTAACGCAGGCCCGTCTCCGTTTGCGCCTCCGTCTCCGTGCCCGTGGTCGAGTAGGTGCTCGTGCTCGTGATCAAGCTCGTGCTCATGCTCGTGCTCGTGCTCGTGCTCGATCCCCTAACCAATTCAGGCGAGGGAGACAGGGCCGGACTCGGCGGCAGGGACGGCGGCACAAAACAGCGGCAGCTCGCAGCGATACCGACAATCGATCGGAGATGAGTCGTCTGTCCAGAATCAACGGCATCCATTGTGAAGCGCGAAGGGGCATCGACGACACCGGTGCCACTCCTCACATTGTTTGCCTTGGGAGCATTAGCCCCTTGAGGGTACCCGGGCAAACAATGTGAGGGGTGGCACCCAGCACGTCGAAGTAGGGGGCGCCTATTGGTTCGTGACACGGGCCTTCTAATGGGTCGCACCCTTCGCGCCGAAGCAGGAAGCTCGTGCCGGATTGGTGGCACCGGCCTCCTCTCACCTTCCTCGTCGCAGCTCGTCAAGCCTGACGCGAAGCCGTTTTCGCACCCGCATCACCCGCATCTTGAGGGCGTCGGGGCTGATGCCCATAGTCGTGGCCAGGGTCGCCACCGGCACCCCTTCGGCCCGCGCTACCAACAGCTCGACAACCTCGTCGTCCTCCTCGGTCAGCACCGCCAGCATCAGACGAAGCTCGGCCACCCGCTCGGCCCGTTCGTGGGGGTCGTCCCCGCCTTCGAGCTGGAGAGCCTCGTCGAGCTCATCCTCTCGGCGCACCGCCGCCCGCCGCAAGTGATCGCGGGCAGCGTTGGCCGCTATCCGGCGCAACCAGGCTGGAAAGGTCCGCGGGTCCTTGAGGGCATCGAGTTTTCTAAAGGCTCGCAGCGCGACATCCTGGGCGAGGTCACGGGCGGTCTCCGGGCATCGCACGCCGCACGCGTACAGGGTCGAGACGACGGCGCTCCGGTGCTCTTCGAGCAGGATGCGAAAGGCCTCGTGGTCGCCGCGGCGAGCGCGCCCGGCGAGGAGCTCGATTTGGTCATACTTGGCTGAATCCGCCATCTCCCTCCAGCATACGAAATCCACAGCAGGACCACAGCACAATCTGTTTTCGGTTTTCAGTTTTCAGTTTTCAGTTTTCAGTTTTTGGTTTTTGGTTTTTAGGGTCTAGTTCCCCCGACCACCCATTGAATGACCGCAGATCGCGCTGTTGAGCGCAGATGGTCGAGTGCGCCGGCCATCAAGGATCCGTCCACCGATCATCCGTGTGATCCGTGCTCGCCCCGACGGGTGGTAGGCGGTCCTCCAGGGCTTGCGGGAGGGAGGGTGGAAATTCAAAGCTAAAAACTAAGAACTGAGAACTGGGTTGGGTGGGTGGTGGTGTGTTACATTCTGCCGACGGCATGACCGGTACAAACTACCTGCCCCGTCTGCTGAGCCAACCGCGCCCCGCCCACCTCGTGCTGCGGGATGGAACCGTCTTTTCAGGTTGGGCCGCCGGCGCCGCATCGGTCACCGTGGGCGAGGTGGTCTTCAACACCTCGATGAGCGGTTACCAGGAGATGCTGACCGACCCCTCCTACCACGGTCAGATCCTGACCCTGACCACCTCCCACATCGGCCAGGTCGGCGTCAACTCGGCGGATGCCGAATCCGATCGCATCTGGGCACGCGCGCTGGTGGTCCAGGAGATTGATCTGGAACCGTCGTCGTGGCGTTCGGACCAGTCAACCGAAAGGTGGCTCGCCGAACGAGGCCTCTCGGTTGGGTGGGGCTTTGATACTCGCGCCATCGTCCGCCACGTGCGCACCGCGGGCGCGGTGCCGGGCATCCTGGCGACCGACGGCACTCCCCCGAGGAAGCTCATCACTCGCGTCGCAGGCGCACGCGGCACCGACGGCCTCGATCTCGCCCGGGAGGTGGCCTGCGGCGAGGCCTATGACTGGGACGAAGGACCGTGGCAGTCACCGTCGCACCCCGGCCGAACGATGACTGAAGGTGATCGTCCCAGGGTCGCGGTGATCGACTTCGGCGTCAAACGATCGATCCTTCGGAGGCTGGTGGCAGAGAGGCTCGCGGTGCGGGTCCTGCCGCCCGGCACGTCCGCGGACGAGCTGGACACCGAGCAGTACTCGGGCGTCGTGCTCTCCAACGGACCCGGCGACCCGGCCGCAGTTGCCGGAACGCGCGAGCTGATCGCGGATCTCGTCGGACGCATGCCTATCCTCGGCATTTGCATGGGCTGTCAGCTTCTCGGTCTCGCCCTCGGCGGCCGCACCGTCAAGCTTCCGTTCGGCCACCACGGCGGCAACCACCCGGTGCGCGAGCTGAGCACCAGGAAGGTGCTGGTGACGGCGCAGAACCACAACTATGTGGTCGAGGAGTCGTCGCTGCCCCGCGAAGTCGAGGTCACCCACATCAACCTCACCGACGGCACCCTCGAGGGTCTGTCGCTCCCGCGCGCCGGGGTGGAGGCGGTTCAGTTTCACCCCGAGGCGAGCCCCGGGCCGAATGACTCCATCGGGCTGTTTGAACGGTTCGCGAAACGATGTCGGGGAAGCGCGTGACGGTGCCAGGCTTGAGGAAGTTGGGAAGTCTGGTCAGTCATACTCGAGACACAGCCTTGGTCGTCGTGACGGTGCCAGGCTTGAGGAAGTTGGGAAGTCTGGTCAGTCATACTCGAGACACAGCCTTGGTCGTGACTTCCCAACTTCCTCAAGCCTGGCACCGTTGGAGGCGTCAGTGAGCACCAAGCCGTCCTCCGTCTGCATCCTCGGCGCCGGACCGATCCGCATCGGTCAGGCCTGCGAGTTCGACTACTCGGGGGTCCAGGGGGTGCGCGCCCTCCGCGAAGAAGGGTGTCGCGTGATTCTGGTCAACTCGAACCCGGCAACGGTGATGACCGACGCGCGGCTCGCCCACCGCAGCTACGTCGAGCCCCTGACCGCCAAGACCGTCACCGCGGTTCTCGAACGAGAACGGCCCGAGGCCCTGATTCCGACCCTCGGCGGCCAGACCGCACTCAACCTCGCAGTCAAGCTCGAGGAGACGGGGGTCCTCGAACGACTCGGCGTGCGCCTCCTCGGTGCCTCGGTGCGGTCGATCAAGCTTGCCGAGGATCGTGAAGAGTTCAGGCTCGCCATGGAGGAAGCCGGTCTGCCGGTCCTCCCGGCAGCCACCGTGACGTCGGTCGAGGAAGGGCTCACGGCAGTCGAGACGATCGGCCTGCCGGCCATCCTCCGCCCGTCGTTCACCCTCGGAGGATGGGGCGGAGGCGCCGCCCACGACCGTGAGACATTCGAGCATCTGCTCGCGAGGGGTCTTGAGGCTTCGCCGGCACACCAGGTGCTGGTCGAAGCCTCGGTCCTCGGGTGGAAGGAGTTCGAGCTCGAGGTGATGCGCGATTCGGCGGGCGCCTTCGTCGTGGTGTGCTCGATCGAGAATCTCGATCCCATGGGAGTGCACACCGGCGACTCGATAACGGTTGCGCCAGCGCAGACCCTCACCGATCGCGAGTATCAGGTGCTGAGAGATGCGGCCCGCACGGTCCTCGACGCCGTCGGGGTGGCCACCGGCGGCGCCAACGTACAGTTCGCGGTCAACCCGGCGGACGGCCGCTACGTGGTCATCGAGATGAACCCCAGGGTTTCGAGATCCTCGGCGTTGGCCTCCAAGGCAACCGGCTTCCCGATCGCCCGCATCGCGGCCAAGGTCGCTCTCGGCCGCCGCCTCGATGAGATCACCAACGACATCACCGGCTCGACCCCGGCGTCGTTCGAACCCGCCCTCGACTACGTCGTGGTCAAGATTCCCCGCTTTGCCTTCGAAAAGTTCCCGGGCGCCGACTCCCGTCTCGGCACATCGATGAAGGCGGTCGGCGAGGTCGCAGCGATGGGACGCTCGTTCGAAGCAGCCCTGATGAAGGCGGTGCGGTCGCTGGAGGTGGACCGGGACTCCCTCGATGCGCCGCCCGACGTGGCCGCAGCCGACACCGAGGCGCTCGAACGCCGCCTCGGCGAACCCTCTCCGGACAGGTTGTGGGAGCTCGCCGAAGCCCTGCGCCGCGGCTGGGGAGTCGACCGGGTCTTCGAGCTGACGGCCGTCGATCCGTGGTTTCTCCGTCGCATCGCCGGCCTCGTGGCGACCGAGCAACAGCTGATCGCCAGGAGCGATGAGCCGGACGTGCTTGCCGCCGCTAAACGGCTCGAGTTTGCCGACGACCACATCGCGCGTCTGCTCGGCACCGATCCCGGCACGATCCGCAGCCGGAGGATCGATGCCGATGTGCGCCGGATCAGGCGTCGCGTCGACACCTGCGCGGCCGAGTTCGAGGCCCGAACACCATACCTCTACGGCAGCTTCGGCGACGGCGACGAGCAGCCGACACCGCGCCGCCCGGTTGTCATCCTGGGGGGCGGCCCGGTACGCATCGGCCAGGGAATCGAGTTCGACGCCTGTTGCGTCGAGGCGGTGGCAGGGCTTCGCGCCGAGGGCTACGAGGCGGTGATGGTCAACTGCAACCCGGAAACTGTTTCCACCGACTACGACGCGGTGGACCGCCTCCACTTCGATCCGCTGCACCGTGAGGACGTCCTCGAAATCTGCGACGCAGAACGTCCGCTCGGCGTTCTGGTGCAGCTCGGCGGCCAGACCCCGCTCAAGCTGGCGGCCGACCTCGAGCGGCACGGGGTGCCGATATGGGGCACTCCACGGGACGCCATCGACCGTTCCGAAGATCGGGGCCGCTTCGCGGAGCTGCTTTCCGAGCTCGGTCTCAGTCAGCCGCCGGGGCGGATGGTGACATCGGTGAGGGAGGCGGCTGCGGCAGCCGACGAGCTCGGATTCCCGGTCCTCGTGCGGCCATCCTACGTGCTCGGCGGTCGGGCCATGGAGATCGTCTACGGCCACGACCAGCTCGCCGAGTATTTGCGGCGCGCGGCCGCCGTCGACCCCGAACGTCCGGTCCTGCTCGATCACTTCCTGGAGCGCGCGGTGGAGGTCGATGTGGATGCCGTAGCCGACGGCGACCGGGTGGTGATCTGCGGCGTCCTCGAACACATCGAGGAGGCCGGGGTCCATTCGGGCGACTCGGCCGCAGTCACGCCTCCGGTGAGCCTGCCGCTCGAGCTACAGGCCGAGCTGCGGCGTCAGGTGCGGCTTCTGGCACTCGCGCTCGACGTGCGCGGTCTGATCAATGTCCAGTTTGCGGTCCAGGAGAACACGGTTTTCGTCATCGAGGTCAATCCACGCGCCTCACGCACCGTGCCGTTCCTCGCTCGGGCCAACGGGACGCCGTGGGCGGAGCTGGCGGCCAGGGTCTGTGCCGGCGCCAGCCTCGCCGACCTCGGGGTCCACGACGGGGTGCCGACCGAGGTCGCGGTCAAGCTGCCGGTCTTCCCCTTCGAGCGGTTCCCGGGCGTCGACCCGCTGCCCGGTCCGGAGATGCGCTCCACCGGTGAGGTCATGGGCCGTGGGCGCACCTTCGGCGAGGCCTTCGCCAAGGGGGCGGTCGCCGCCGGCTGGCATCTGCCGGATGACGGGCGGGTCCTGCTCTCGCTCGCCGACCGTGACAAGGGGCGGCTGCCGGCGTTGGCGGCACGATTCTCCGAGCTCGGTTTCGACCTTTCAGCCACCGAAGGGACGGCCGCCGAGCTGCACGGCGCGGGTTTCACCGATGTGACAAAGATCTACAAGGTCGGTCAGGGCCGACCCGACATCCCACAGCTGCTGGCCGAAGGCGCGGTGCAGATGGTGGTCAACACCGCCGCCGGACGCCGCGCCGCCCAGGACGCCGGTTCGATCCGCCGGGCTGCGCTCGACGCCGGGGTGCTGTACTTCACGACGATTCCCGGGGCCCATGCGGCCGCTGAAGCCGTGGCCACACTTCGGCGCGGCCCGCTGTCGGTGCGGGCGCTGCAGGACGACGCGTCCAGCCATCCTCCCTGGGCGGCGTCGCTGGGGGATTAGCGGTTAGTTTTGAGTTTTTAGTTATCCCCCGCCTACCCAGTCACAAGTCTCAGGTCTCAGGTCTCGGGTCGCAGGTCGCAGGTCCCGCCCACCCACCCCAAAAGAAGAAACCGCAGATCACGCAGATGGACGCAGATTGAATCGCTATCGGTATCGCTATCGAGCCATTGAATCTGTTCGGTCACCCGGATATAAGGATCAAGGTCCGGGTCAAGGCCCCGGCGGGTTTGGGAATGCCGGCGTCCGCTGTAGGGGCGGCATATATCCCGCCCCTACGAAGACTTGCCGTGGCGCTTTTGCCAGCGACTGATTCCCACAACGGTGACGAAAAAGGTACTTTGATTGGGTGGGAACTCCGAATTCCGAACTCCGATTTTTTCTTACAGCACCCTGCATCCGGGTGGGGCGGGCGGGACCTGAGACCTGCGACCTGTGACCTGTGACCTGCGACTGGGTGGGCGGTCGCTAGTAGATCGACGTCAGCCGGTACTCCGCAAGCAGCCTCGCGTCGATCAGATCCCAGGTATTTCCCTCGAGCCTGAAATAGTGGCGCCCGACGGTGTAGGCGCGCTCGACGCGGCGCTGAACCTCCTGAGGATCGTAGAGCATCTGGAGGACATGCCCGACCAGAATATAGGTCACCATTCGGAGGTCATCGCGGGTATCGAAAACACCGTCAGGGCCCGCAGACTCCATCTCCACGCGCACCCACTGCCCGTGCTCGAGATCGGGTTCTTCCCTCGTGAAAAATGTGGCCTGGAGTCCCTGGTCGAGGTCCGCCGCCACCTGCGGATCTTCGAGTGCCACCAGACCACGTGGTAGGGGCCGCATGTTCACCCGATAGCGACGACCCCAACCGTCAATCGATCGCACTTCGTACATTTCTCGGACCGAAGCAGGTGCCATACCCGTGTCGGCGCCGAAAAAGACCAGCGGGATCCAGCCACGTATCCTCGCCGTCGAGGCGGGCGCCAAAATGTCCTGCCATTCTTCGTCGAAGGGAGGCATCTCCTGTTCGCGAACCGAGTAGCGGGACGCGGCGGCTGCGATCTCGTGCATCCGATGAATGGTCTCCAGCTCCGCCGCCCGACCACCGTCACCCAAGACCATCCACCGCAACGTCGTCGGCAGGTCGGGGGCGGGCCCGGTGGTTCGCAGGCGCATCAAACCGAGAATCGGCAGCGCGACGATCAGTCCGTAAACGATCAGTCTCCAGCCACCGCTGCGCAGCTGCGCGAGAATTGATGGGCGTGGCGGCGCTCCGAGTTCGGCTGTTTGGTCCCAGCCACAGTGGAGACAGATGGTAGCGCCCGCCGCAAGCGTCTTGCCACAGCTTTCACACGTCACACGATCATGCATGGCACCCTCCAAGGAAACCACTCACTACCAGCGTATCAGGGATTACGGGCTCGATGCTCGATGTTCGATGCGAAGTGACGCTCGAGTGGGTTGAGGCGCGCGATGGGGCATCGACGGTATCTGATCGCTTCCATAGGGAGCGCTGAGCCGCTTCGACGACACAGGTGCCACTCCTCACATTGTTTACCTCGGGGGCAGTTCTTTCTTGAGGGCACCTCTGAAAACAATGTGAGGGGTGGCACCATCCTCGCCACAATGAGAAGCGCAAAGGGGCGTCGGCGACACAGGTGCCACTCCTCACATTGCTTGCCTTGGGGGCGCTTCTTCCTTGAGAGCGTATCGGGAAACAACGTGAGGGGTGGCACCCAGCACGTCGAAGTGGGGAGCGTCTAGAGGTATTGTAGGGAGCATCTAAGATCGGGTGGGTGGGTGGGGATCAGTGTCGCCTGCCCGTCAACGCAATCAGCCCCCTCGTGGGACCCGGAAAAACCGCGGCGAACCATGCCATGAGGCGGAGCGCGAACGGGTAGTAGACGACCCGCCGGGGGCGCCGAACGACGCCCAGAATGACCTCGGCGCAGCGCTCGGGGGTGCTCACCGGAATCCACGAGCCGATCTTGGGGATGTGCTGGTGAGAATCAGGGTTGGCCTCGAAGTACTCGCTTGAAACCTCGCCAAGATAGACCAGCGAGGTACGGACTCCGGTACCCACGAGGTCCATGTGGAGCGCCTCGTGAAGCCCGCGCAGAGCCCATCGAGAGGCGGTATAGGCGGTCGCGCCGGGCCACGGCATCACCGAAGCTGGTGATCCGACGTGGACGAGGTGGCCGCGGCCGGCGGCCAGCATGGAGGCCAAAAATGCATGACTGATGTTCGCGGCCGCGAGATACGGGGCTCCCATCATCTCGGCGATCTGTACGGGGGAGGTCTCTTCGAGGAAGCGCCACACACCGGCGCCAGCGCTGTTGACCACCAGCGAAGGCGAACCCCACGCTGAGAGCACCCGCCCCGCCATCGCCAACACCGCCCCGCCGTCAGCACCATCCAAGGGCTCGGCAATCGCCTCTCCTCCGGCGGACGAGATTTCTCCCGCCAGCTCGGAAAGACGGGACTCCCGCCGCGCCACCAACACCACCCGCCATCCGTTTCTCGCCAGTGCTCGAGCCGTCGCGGCACCGATCCCACTCGAAGCGCCCGTGACGACCGCAATGGATCTCTCAGATGTGCCCATAGCGAAAGCGTACCGCATCCCGGTTGGAATCCGGTTGAGGTTCTCTGCATCGCGCGAGGGGGCATCGACGAATCGGGAGAGACAAAAATCGGGATCAGCGACAGGACACAGCGGCAGTCGTCAGTGGCAGCGATCAGCAGCAGACGGCAGCGACAGCGATCAGTGACACGAGGCAGCGGCGGAGATGGAGACGGTCACGGAGACGGGGTATCCGCCGCGGACGTGGAATCTGCCGCTGGACCTGCCCTTCATGCTGGATGCAGTCGCTGCACACTGCCGCTGCTTGCTCTCCCGAACGGCCAGGGACATAGGTAACGGATTGTTCTAGGGACATAGGTAACACAT